>JACQPS010000123.1 GCA_016207445.1 Gemmatimonadota bacterium
AGGAAGTCGCACGGGATCCGCCACAGCTCCTGGTTCGTGATCGCCTGCCCGCCGGCGAAGCCGGCGACGGTCCTGGCCCGGCGCACGTGCTCGCGCAGGGCGGGCACGTCGAGACCCCCTTCGTTCTGAACGCCGCCGTCGACATCCGTGATGGCGATCACGCGCACACCCTCCTTGTGAAGGAAGTGCGCGAGCCAGCTGCCGACGTTGCCGAAGCCCTGAATCACCGCGCGCGCGCCCTGCCACGGCAGCCCGAAGTCGCGCGCGGCCTCGCGCATGACCAGCATGACGCCGCGCCCCGTGGCCTCCTCGCGGCCGAGCGAGCCGCCCAGCGCGAGCGGTTTCCCCGTGACGCAGGCGGGCGCGTAGCCGTACTTGTCGCTGTAGGCATCCAGGATCCAGGCCATGGTCTGCGCGCTCGTGCCCATGTCCGGCGCGGGGATGTCGCGGTACGGCCCGAGCACGAGCGCGATGCGCTCGACGTACTTGCGCGTCAGCCGCTCGAGCTCGTTGTGCGACAGCTTGCGCGGGTCCACGCCCACGCCGCCTTTGCCGCCGCCGAACGGCAGGTCGAGCAGCGCGGTCTTCCAGGTCATGAGCGCGGCCAGGCCGCGCACGTCTTCCAGGTCGACGTCGGGGTGATAGCGGATCCCGCCCTTGGTCGGGCCGCGGGCGCCGTTGTGCTGCACGCGGTAGCCGACGAAGACCTCCGTGCGGCCGTCATCCATCAGCACCGGCACCTGCACCCCGATCTCCCGGAACGGGATGCGCAGGCGCTGGCGCATCGCTTCGCTCAGCCCCAGCAGGTCGGCCGCCGACTCGAACTGGTTCTTCACGATGCCGCCGACGTGCATGGGCGTGGTCGGGACCGCGTACGTCATCGTGCTCATTGGATCCTCCGTTCCGTGTCATCCCGAGCGAAGCGAGCGTCGGCGAGCGAAGTCGAGGGATCTCGTGTGGACTTCCATGACGCGTTTGGAAGCTCGAGCAAGATCCCTCGGCTCCGGCGCCTGCGGCGCCTCCGCTCGGGATGACCAGGGGCGTCTCAGAATCCCATTTGCTTCATGGCCGCATCGGCGGCCTTGCCGGCGATCGGCCCGCGCACGAGTCGCAGCCACCACGGCAGCCGCTCGCGCATGAGCGGTTGCAGCCGCTCCGTGAGATACCGGCGGAGCCGGGCGCGCTCTTCGGGCGTGATCTGCTCGGGCCCCACCCGGACCGGCTCCGGCGAGTACTCGACGCCGGGCTCGGGCGGATAGTCGAAGAGCGGGGCGGCAGCGGCGTCGCCCGTGGTCACTCTCAGCTCGGAGGTGAGAACCGCGCGCGCGTCGCGCCGGCCGCACAGGTAGTCGTGCTCGCGCCACTCGCGCCGGAAGAAGCCGGCGAAGTTATGGAGGAAGTCCCCCGCCAGTGGGTGCTCCTCGCGGCCGCGCGGCGCGATCAGGTACAGCGCCATCGGTTCCTTGTCCCGCAGCCCGGCCGCACTCTCCAGCAGGAAGATCGCGGCGAGCATGGCCGTGCGTCCGGCGCCCGCCAGGCCCGCCAGCGCGGCCGCGTAACGCGGATCGGCCGCGATGCGCGCGAGGTTGGACGCGAGGTACGTCTGGACGTCCGGGTCCGTCGGCGCCGTATCGCGATTGACGCCCACCTTGAAGCGCGCCACGGCGCGCGCCTGCGCCGCCAGCGTCTCGCCCAGTCGGCTCGCCGGCCCGGCCGGCCCGGCGAGCAGCGCGTCCAGCATGGGTCGGAGCTGCGTGGCGACGAAGCGCTCGTGCGCGGCCAGCCGCCAGTTCACCTTGTTCGCGCGCAGCCAGTCCTTGGCGTTCGCCTGGCCGAGCGCGGCACTCGCCACGGCACCCAGCGTCGCGAACAGGGACGCCGGTTCGGCGTACGGTTCGTTCTGCCCCGTGGGCGGAGCATCCAGGTACGGGTCCACCAGGAGGTAGCGGTAGTCGAGCCGGGCGTGCTCCGGGTTCTCCTCGACCAGCGCCTTGGCGAGTCCGATCGGCTCGTTCTCCAGCACGCCGCCGTCCGCGTACCACATCGGCACGGTCGATCCCGTCGGCACGCCGAACGCCGCGGGCGTGTACTCCTCCACCGGCCGGTCGATGCGCCGCGGCGCGAACGCGCCGGGAAAGGCGCCCGACGCGAGCGCGGCGGCGCGCAGGCGCGCCCACAACTCCGGCAGCTGGCTGGGCGGCGTCGTCGACTCGAGCTGGAAGCGTGCGTGATCCGCGTGCACGCGGGTCGAGAAGAAAGCTTTCCCGGCCGCGCCTCCATCCGCCCGGTTCGCGTACTCGATGCGATAGCGCACGCCGCCCAGATTGGTCAGCGTGAACGCGACGCGCAGCGGCTCGGCGCAGAACGGCTGCCACTCGCGCGGGTCGGGCGGCGCGCTCAGCAGTCGCTGCGCCAGCTCCTCGATCTTCGCGCTGGACAGGATCGACAGCGGATCGAAGCCGGAGCCACGCCGCAGCAGCTCCTCGAGCGAGATCTCGTCCACCCACGCGCGCCGCAAGTCCGCGATCGCGGCCGGGTCCGCCACGAGCGCGCGCGCGAACGCGCCCGCGCACAGCGCTCCCGCCGACGCGCCGGCCAGCGCCTCGACCCGCACGTCGCGGCGCGACTCCGGCCGCGCGAGATCCCCGTTGGCGTGACGCAGCCCCCAGTAGATCTCGGCGAGCGCGCCCGCGATGTAAGTGCCGAGCGAGACGCCGCCGCCCAGGATCAGGACGAGACGGGTGGACATGGTCGACCGAGATGATCCGCTCGTAGACGCGCACGTACTCGTGCACGTACACGGCCGTGGCTGTCACATGCGAAATTCCGTGCACGTGCACGCGTACGTGTAGGTGCACGTGTACGTCAATAGGAACAACAGTCGTTACTCGCTTCTCGCTGCCCGCAGCGTCCGGTCGAGGTACGCCTTCAGCCGCCGCCACGCGTCTGCCGCCGGCTTCGTCCGCTTCTCGGGATTCTGATCGACCCACAGCCAGAAACCGTGGCCGACATCGTCGTAGATGTGGACGTCGTTCCGGATGCCGGCCTGGCGCAGCGCGGCGACGAAGCGTTCGACTTCCGCAGGGCTGGGGCCGCGATCGAGCGCGCCGAACGTGCCGTACACCTCGTGATTCAGCTTCTTCAGTTGCTCGGGATCATCGACGAGCCGGCCGTAGAAGATCGCGGTGCCCTCGTGCCGCTCGCCGCCGAGTCCCCAGCTCAGGGCGATGCCGCCGCCCATGCACCACCCCATCGCGGCGATGCGGCCGGTCGCATCCGGCCGGGCGCGCAGGAAGCGCGCGGCCGCGTTCAGGTTCGCGATCACGCGCTCCATGTGCGCCCGCGCCTCCGACATCAGGGCGCGGTTCTCTTCGGGAGTCTTGCCGGTACGGCCCGAATAGAGATCGGCGGCGAGCGCGAGATACCCCTCGGCCGCGAGCGCGTCGGCCACCTGCCGCACCCGCTCGTTCAGGCCGTCCCACTCGTGAATCAGGAGGACCGCGGGGAACGGGCCCTTCCCCTTGGGAACGGCCAGGTACCCCTTCGTGGCCGCGTCGGTCTCGAAGTAGGAGACGGGCTGGCCGCCCGGTGGCGGCGCCTTCCCCAGGAGCGCTGCGGGGAGCTCCTGCTGCGCCCGCGCCTCGCGGCGCACTTCGAGGAAACGCGGCACGCCTACCGCGCCCAAAACCGCAATGATGATGAGCGGGATGCCGACAGTATCCAAGAAGTGACTCTTGAGGCCGAGGCCGGTCATGGCACCTCCGCGCCGGAATCTGGAAAGGGGGGTTCACGAGACCGGGGGATGGTCAGCTGCCAAAGTAGGCGGCGCGGGTCCGCCCGGCTAGATTGGCCGCGGCATGTCCCGATTCCCCAAGCTACCGCTCCGCATCATGACGGCAACCCGCATCCCTTTCGACGAGGCCCGAAAGCTCCCGCGCCGGCGGCGAGCGCTCTGTGCCGCTCTTCCAGCACGGCACCCTGCTCACCAAGCTGTACGCGCCCCGCGGCCATGACCCGCAGACGCCCCATGGCAGGGATGAGATCTACGTGGTCGTGAAAGGCACCGGGAAATTCTTCGACGGCCAGGCGCGGCAGCCGTTCGCGCCCGGCGACTTCCTCTTCGCACCCGCCGGTGTGCCGCACCGCTCGAGGACTTCACCGACGATCGGTTCGTCTGGGTAATGTACTTCGGCCCGGAAGGCGGGGAGCCAAGTGTGTGATGCCGTTGAACGTGCCAAGCGTGTGCGGTGGCAAACGGATCGTTTTCCTCGTCTGCGTGTAGCCGTATTCGGAGAAGCTAGCGATTGCGATTGCGGCGACTTAGCTTATGCGTCCACTGTCCAGCTAGTCTTTTCCTTCTCGAAGATAGCGAGGCGAAAGACGTAATGGCAAAGCCTCGGCATCTACGCAACGCACCGATCACAGAGGCCATTATCGATGTCCGGGTAAAATCGCGCAAAGATTTTGCGCCGGAACGATTCGGTACATATACGAGTTGGGAAGAGTTGTCTCCGCAGGCGTTCGCCCTCTGGCGGCAGTACGTCGCAGTGGCAGAACCAGAGAGTGTTACGCGTCTTGCGTTGCGCTACATCAATCACATTCCGCTACCACTGTCGATCGAGCTTACTGATTACCTCACAGCGGGTCCAGTCATTCCTCCCGAGCTGCCGCAGTACCTGGAGGCATTCTTGACTCAAGTGCTAATCCACGATCCCACTACAGAGGTTGCCGCTACAATTCGGCAAACTCTAGAACGCGGGCTAACGCCGGATAAACTTACGGTCCTTTTGGACATCGATGCATTTAAGGCCACTCAGCTTGAAAGCGACAGCCCAGCAATCGACCAAACTTTTCAACAGCTACATGAATTCAAGAACACGATTTTCTTTAGTAGCATAACTGAAACCACCGCGGAGTTGTTCGAATGACAGTAGCTTCACTGCGATTTGGTGCAGGCCTCGGCATACCGCAGCGTCCCGATCGAGGCGTCAGCGAGGATGCTCGCCGGCTACGGCTACTCGTTACACGCGCGCTTGAGTATTCCCCAAGTATCGCCATTGGAGAGCCGAAACGTAAGCTATTAGAGGCTCTGGAACGTGCTTACCAAGGTGCTAGAGTCGGTAATTGGGATGGTATGGGATCAGCGGCAGTCGAGGCTAGCACCATGGACTATGCGAGAGAGTTCATCAGGCTGCTGCCAACGTCGACGGCGAATCCGGACGTGTATGTAGACCAGGATGGCGAGATAACTCTCGAGTGGGATTCGGGCCCTCGATGCGTTTTTACTGTCAGCATTGGACGGGACGGCACGTTAACGTTCGCAGGTCTCTTTGGACGGAATAGGTACCATGGGACTGAGCAGATGGTGGGTGACATTCCGTCGAGCGTTGCAGCCGGTATTCAGCGCGTTCAACGTCGCTAGGTGCTTCAAGCGGTCTGAGGATGAACACGTCGCACGCTATATTTTCGACAGCAAACATTTCAGTCGGGAGAATCGACGGGTAAAGCACCGAGCCCTAGAACCGGCCCCCGAGGACCACAAGACGTCTGTCTATAGGATCACGGGTTTGTCACCGGCAGAGATTTGGACGCTCGGTGAGGTCCACGTCGCGACGCCTCGGGGGAAGAAGCTTCTGGCGAGGGCGGACCTTTCACAGCGGGCGATCGAGAGCGTAGGACTCGCTTTGGAGATTGACAACATTCGCCGCGGCACGGTAACATCACTGGCTGGCCAGTCGAAAAGGACGAATGGAGATCGCTCGCCCTTGAACTTGCTGCTTTGGCCACACTTGTAATCCTCCCCAACAGTTAAGACCGCACGCGCCCACTGAGGCGAATGCTAGCTGCCGGGTCACCCCCCCGCGCTCGTGTACCGCCTCAGCCCCGCCCACCACAGCCGCCGGGTCAGCACCAGAGCCGCCGTGGCCACGCCCGCCGCCAGTAGCGCCGTCGCGGGGCTCGTGCGTCCGATGAGCGAGGCCGCCGGCACGGTCGTGATCCAGGCGATGGGCAGGAGGTAGACGAACACGAAGCGGAGCGGGCCCGGGTACACGCTGACGGGAAAGCGGGCGGCCTCGTACACGGCGTCGAAGAGGACCTCCAGGTTGTCGACCGAGACCCACCAGAAGGTGAAGGTGAGCAGCGTGAGCCAGATCGCGTACACGATGGTGACCGCCGACGCGAGGGTCAGCGCGAAGGCCGCGAGCTCGAGCGCGGACGGCGCCCGCTCCAGCTGCACCAGCGCGAAGCTGGTCAGCCCCAGCCCCAGCAGCACGTCCGCGCTGCGCCACGCCTCCACGCGCCGGAACGACATGTGGAACTGTGGGTCGACCGGCTTCGCCAGGATCAGGTCCAGCGTGCCGCGGCGAACGTATTGCTCGATACGGCCGACGTTCGGCCGCACGACCGCCTCGACCACGCCGCCCACGGTGTTGAAGACCCCCAGCAGCGCGACCACTTCCCAGAAGCTCCACCCGCCCAGCGCCGGCGCCTGACGGAAGAAGAGCGCGGCCGTGAGCACGGCCGTGCCCATCCAGAAGACGACGCCGAGCAGGTTCGCGATCAGGTTCCCCCGGTACTGCAGCTCCTCCGCCAGGTTCGCGCTCCAGAAAGCGCGCAGCAGCGCGAGGTGCCGTTCCAACCGCCGCGCGCCTCGCGGTGCCGCCGGGCCGAGATGCCGCGCTGCTCGCGCCGCGCGCATGCTCACCCTCCCACCGCGCAGTAGCGGCGGATCCCGCGCGACCACACCAGGCGGTAGAGCGTGATCCACGCCGAGAGCCAGAAGAGCTGACCGCCGAACCCGCGCACCAGGCCAGCACCCGAAACCTCACCCGTCAGCACCTCCACCGGGAACGCCACCATGTAGGGGAACCAGAGCACGCCGGCCACGGCCGCGACCGCGGGCGGAAGCAGCGCCAGCGGCGCGATGCGGCCGGCGAGGAAGAGCGAGACGCCGTAGTGCAGCTCTGCGAGCGCGGTCGCGCGCGTGGTCCAGAACGCGAGCAGCCCGTTGACGTAGCTCGTGAGGAAGCGCAGTCCCGCGGCCAGCACCACGGCCGTGCCCGCGAGCGCCCAGCGCCCGGCGTCCACCGGCACGCGCACCGCCGGCCAGAAGAGCGCGACCAGCAGCCAGACCAGCGCGATGGCCGTGCCCGTGCGCAGCTTGTAGGCGACGTTGTCGCCGATCGCCTCGTGGATCGGATTGAACGGCCGCGTGAGCCGCACGTTCATCTCCCCCTCGCGGATCCACCGGTCGATGTACCAGACGTCCCAGGCGAGCGTGAGCTGATCGACCAGCATGAGCGCGAAGAAGTAGCGCGCGAAGTCCGCGCGGTCGTAGCCGCCGAGCTCGCCGCTGCCCGCCAGCACCCACCAGATCGCGAGCGTGACGAGCGGCTGCGCGACGCCCAGCACCATCCAGATCACGATCTCGGCGCGGTACTGCAGATCGACGAGCCAGGCGCTCCGGATCAGTGCGGCGTAGCGCGTGAGCCAGTCGCGCAGGGCCGACGGACGGCGATCGGGCCCCCGCGCCTGCGGCGGCTGCCGGACGCGAGCGGGGACGGCGGGCAGCATGGCGGCCTCAGTCGCCGGCTACGGTCTCGGCGCGTTCGGCCGCCGCGAGCGAAGCCCACCAGTCGCGCTCCGCCTCGGCCGTGATCGAAACCGGCGCCTGGTGCGTCGGCGTGGCCGCGTGCTCGGGCGTGGACTCGGGCGTCGATTCCACGGACGCCCCCGCGAAGGCGCGTCGGATGACCTCCTCGATGGGCGGGTCGTGGATCGAGACGTCGAGCACGGCGAGCGAGGTCAGCAGCCGCGCACTGATGCGCGCAGCCTGCTTGCGCGGCACTTCGAGCACGGCGCGCGGATGGCTGAACTCGCGCACCTGGCCGAAGCGAGCGAGATCGTGGGCGGCCACGCCATCGCCCAGCACGAGCTCCAGGCGCTTCACCGGCGCGAGCTGCTCGGAGAGCCGGCGCAGCTCGCCATCGTAGAGGAGCTGCCCGTGGTTGATGATCAGGACGCGGGGCGCCAGCGCGGTCACGTCCGCCATGTAGTGCGAGGTGAGCAGCACCGTCGCGCCGTGCCGCTGGCTGTATTCGCGGATGAATGCGCGGATCGTCTCCTGCGCGGTGAGATCGAGGCCGAGCGTGGGCTCATCCAGGAAGAGCAGCTCCGGGCGGTGCAGCAGCGAGGCCGCGAGCTCGCACTTCATGCGCTCGCCCTGCGAGAGCTGCCGGACCGGCTTGCCCAGCACATCCTCGAGGCCCAGCAGCGCGACCAGCTCGTCGATGGTACGGCGGTACTCCGGCCAGCCGATGCCGTAGATGACGCGGTTCAGCAGCCACGTCTCTTCCGGCGGCAGGTCCCAGATGAGCTGCTGCTTGTTGCCCAGGACCAGCGTGAAGCGATGCTTGAAGGAGGCGCCGCCCTTCCACGGGTCGAAGCCCACGACCTGCGCGCGCCCAGCGGTGGGATAGAGCAGCCCGGTGAGCATCTTGATCGTCGTCGTCTTCCCGGCGCCATTCGGGCCCAGGAATCCGACGATCTCCCCCGCCGCCACCCGGAACGACACGCCCTCGACCGCCCGCACTGCACGGTACCGTGGCCGGAACAGCGCCCGCACCGCGCCCCCCAACCCCGGCTCCCGCACCTTCACCCGGTAATGCTTCGTCAGTCCATCGACATGGATCGCTACCATCCCGCACCTCCACCACCCGAACTCCACTTACCGCCGTTTGTCGTGCCGACTCTCGTCGTGCCGACTCCGCCGCCCCGCCCCCGGAGCGGGCCCGCAAGCTAGCGGCAGGACCTATGGCGCCGGAAGCCCTTTCGGCTTGATCTGGCGCGGCATTTCGGCTAATCTGGCAGTCCGTTTCCCCATGCCGCTGCACCGCTTGCGGTTGGGAAGTGTCCACTTACGGGGACAGGCACGGCCATGCTTTCGGACTCCTGCCGGCCGCCCAGCAACGCATCCCGGTCCCGCGATCCACGCCTTTCCGGAGAAGCCAACATGAAGAATACGCACGCTCGCGCGGCCTTTCTCTCGCTCGTCACCCGCAGTCACGCCCCGGGCCTGCTCCTGGCCCTGATGCTGGCGGGCGGCTGCGCCCGCGCGGCTGCCAGCGGGGGGCAGGAGGCGGCGCCAGCACCAGCGGTCGGCCGCGCCGCGCCCCAGGCAGTCGTGAGCATTGCGCGGCGGACGGCGGGTCTCGAGCGCCACGACGGCTTTTTCCCGTTCTACTACGAAAGCAGTACCGGAAAACTGCTGCTCGAGCTCGCGCGCCTGGGCGAGGATTTCCTCTACCTCAACTCGCTCGCCACCGGCCTGGGGTCCGCCGGCGTGACGCTCGACCGCGGCATGGTCGGCGAAGAGGCGGTCGTCCGCTTCGAGCGTCACGGCCCGCGGCTGTTGCTCGTGAAGCAAAACCTGGGGTTCCGCGCGCTCGGCACGGACAACGCCGAGCTGGTCCGCTCGGTCGAGGAGTCGTTCCCGGTATCGGTGCTCGGCTCGTTCCCGATCGTGGCGGAGTCCGCGGGCCGGGTCCTCGTCGACGCAACCGACTTCCTCCTGGGCGACATGTTCGACGTGCGGGGGCGCCTGCAGCGCGCGGGCGAGGGCGATTTCCGCGTCGACCGCGAGCGCAGCGCGCTCTACCTTCCTCGCACGAAAGCCTTCCCGAAGAACACCGAAATCCAGGCGCTGCTCACGTACGCGAGCGACCGGCCCGGCCGCGAGGTCTCGCAGCATGCGCCGGACGGCCGCTCGCTCTCGCTCCGCCAGCACCACTCCTTCGTGGAGCTGCCGCCGCCCGGATACGAGCCCCGCGAGGTCGACGCGCGCGTCGGCATCTTCGGCATCGGCTTCTTCGACTACGCCCGGCCCCTGGACCAGGGCTACCGCCGGCGCTGGATCTCGCGCTGGCGGCTCCAGAAGAAGGATCCGGCCGCAGCCGTCTCGGAGCCCGTACAGCCCATCGTCTACTACCTCGATCGGGGCGTCCCGGAGCCGTATCGCACCGCGTTCATCGAAGGGGCGATGTGGTGGAACCAGGTCTTCGAGGCGGCAGGATTCCGGAACGCGTTCCGCGTAGAGGACCTGCCGGACGGCGCCGACCCGATGGACGCGCGCTATCCGCTCATCGAGTGGGTGAACCGCACCGAGCCGTCGTCCTCCTGGGGCACGACCTTCGTGGACCCGCGCACGGGCGAGATCATCAAGGCCGTCGCGCGCATGGACTCGCACCGCTCCCTCGTCGACTTCAACATCTACGCGGGCAGCCGACCCGCCATCGCTCGAAGCGAGGCCGACGCCACGGGGCGGCGCCTTCACGATTCCGACGCCGCTGCGCTGGCCGAGACGCTGGGCGCGTGCGGCTGGGCCGATCCCGCGCCGGGCGACTGGCTCGCCACGCTCGATCCAGACGTGAGCGCGGAGGAGTTCGCGATGGCACGGCGCCGGCAGCACATCGCGCACGAGGTCGGGCACACGCTGGGGCTGGCCCACAACTTCATCGCCGCGAGCTACGGCCGCGCCTCGGTCATGGACTACCCCGCACCGCTCATCCGGCTGGACGAGCGTGGTGACATCGACCTGGCCGACGCCTACCGCAACGGGCCGGGCGCGTACGACACCCTCGCGATCCGCTTCGCTTACGCGCAATTCGGCAGCAGGGAGGAGGAGCGTGCAGGTCTCGAGGCGATCATCCAGGATGGCATCCGGCGCGGCATCCGCTTCATCACGGAGCGCGACGCCGACCCCGACGGCTCCATCCCCGAGGCCACCCGCTGGGTGAACGGCCCCGACATGCTGGCCGAGCTGGATCGGGTGATGGCCGTGCGGGGCGTGCTGCTCGAGCGGTTCGGCGCCGCGGCGATCCGGCCGGGCGAGCCGGTCGCGCTGCTGAACGAGCGGCTCGTGCCCGTCTATCTGCACCATCGCTACACCCTGGAGGCCGCCATCAAGGCGGTCGGCGGCATGGACTACAGCTACGCGCTGCTGGGGGATGGGCAGACGGTCACCCGCATCCTGGACGCGCGCGTGCAGCGCCAGGCGCTCGACCGCCTGCTCGCGGCGCTCCGGCCCGAAGCGCTGCGCATCCCGGAGGCCGTGGTGGCGATGATCGCGCCGCCGCCGTTCGGCTCGTTGCGCGACCGCCGCGCGTTCGACTCGCCGGCCGGACCCGCCTTCGATCCGCTCGCCGCCGCGCGCACCCTGGCCTCGTTCATCGTCGACGGCGTGCTGAACCGCGAGCGCGCGGCCCGACTCGTCTCGTTCCACGCGCGCAGCCCCGCAAACCCATCGCTGGACGAGGTGCTCGAGCGTATGATCGAGGCGACGTGGGGCGCTCCTGCACCCACGGGCCCCGGGGATGCCGCGTTGCGCCGCGTGGCCCGCCGCGCCGTGCTCGACCGGCTGCTCGCACTGGCGGGCGACGATCAGGCCACCGTCGAGGTGCGGGCCGCCGCCGAGTGGCACCTGACGCGCTTCGCCGGGCGACTGGCGCGCACGCCGGCCGGCGACCCCGCGGAAGACGCGTTCAACGCGCTCGCGCGCCGGGATATCGAGAGGTTCCTGGAGCGGCGCGAGAACCCCACGCCTCCATCGCGGCCGCTGCCGGCGCCGCCGGGGACGCCGATTGGACAGGCGAACTGAGTTGTTCAAGGCCGTGCTGTTCGACCTGGATGGGACGCTGATCGCCACCACGCGCCTCTACCTGGAGTGCTACCGGCGCGCGCTGGCGCCGTTCTGCGGCCGCGAGCTCAGCGATGACGAGCTCCTGGCGCTGAAGCCGCGCTCCGAGGTCCGGCTGCTGCGCGCACAGGTGGGAGACGCGCGGCTCGCCGCGTGCCTGGACGCGTTCTACGGCCACTACCGCGAGCTGCACGCATCCCACTTCGAGGGGGTATGCGCGGGGGTGCCCACCCTGCTGGACGCCCTGCGGAGCGCGGGTCGGCGCCTCGGCATCATCACGGGAAAGAGCCGGCGCGCGTGGGAGATCACGAGCGAGCGCGCGCCGCTCGGCGCCTTCGATGTGCTCGTTTTCGACGACGACGTCGCCGCGCCCAAGCCGGACCCCGAAGGCATCCGGCGCGCCCTCGCGCAGCTCGGGCTGCGGCCGGAGCAGAGCATCTATATCGGGGATACGATCGGGGATGTGCGGGCCGCGCTCGCTGCCGGCGCCGCGGCCGGCGCCGTACTCTGGCCGAAGGCGGAGCGGGAGCGCGACGGGTTTCGGGGGAAGGCCGCGGCCGAAGGAGCCCTGGTCTTCGACACGCCCGCGGCCGTTGCCGATACGATCATCACGAGCGGAGCAGACCCATGAACAAGTCCGACGAGGAGTGGCGCCGCGAGCTCACTCCCGAGCAGTACGCCGTGTGCCGCCAGCACGGCACGGAGCAACCATTCACCGGCGCTTACTGGAGCACGAAGGACCCCGGCACGTATCGCTGCGTCTGCTGCGGCGCGCCTCTGTTCAGCTCCGATACCAAGTACGATTCCGGCACGGGCTGGCCGAGCTTCTGGGCGCCTCTCGCCCCGGCCAGCATGGGCACGGAAGAGGACAAGAGCCTCGGCATGCGCCGGACGGAAGTCCACTGCAGCCAGTGCGGTGCGCATCTCGGGCATGTCTTCGCTGACGGCCCGGCGCCCTCGCACCAGCGCTACTGCATCAACTCCGTCGCGTTGCGGCTCGATCCGGAAGCCAAGCCGGAGAACGAGCAGAAGTAAGCCGCCTCGAGTCGACAGTCGACAGTTGTCAGTCGACAGTCGACAGCCGACGAGCAGGTGGACACCCAGGAACCAACTGTCGACTGTAAACTGTAAACTGTCGACTATAATGATCCGCGAGTGGATCGTCCTGCGCAGGTTGGGCGTGCCGCTGCGCTTCCGGCAGCTGCTGGGCATGGCGCTGCGGAAATCGCTGCGGCGCGAGCTGGTCACCGCGCTCGTGGCCGCGCACAAGGCCGGGCTCGACCTCGCGCCGGCCGAGCTCGAGGCGCACTACCTCGCAGAGGGTAATGTCGCCGACGTGGTCAAATCGGCCCTGGCGCTGAAGGCGCAGGGCGTCGCTTACGATCGCAGGAAGCTCTACGCCGTGGACCTGGCCACGAGCCACGCCTGGGACTTCACGCGCGCGTTCCTGGCGGCGCGCGAGCGCGAGCCGCGCCTCTCGTTCGGCGACGAGGCGATCGCGTTCATCCGGTCTCACCGCCACGCGCCGGAGTGAGCGCCGACCATCGCGAGCGGCTCGCCCTCCGATATGGCCGGCGTCGCCACCACATAGAGGACCTCCCCCGCGAACGGCGCGCGGATCTCCGCCAGCGTGTTGCCGAAGAAGTCCGTGAGCGTGCCGATCAGGGCGCCCTGCGCCACGGTGTGTCCGCGCTCGACCGCCGCGTGCCAGACGCCCGTGCCGGGGCTGCGCAGCACTTCGGTGCGATCGAGCCAGAGCGGGCTCTGCACGAGCTCCGGCTCCCCGGGCCACATCCTCAGGGCGCGCAGCAAGCGGAAGACGCCGCGCTCGTTCCGCTGCACCATCTCCTCGACCGGCAGGCCGAGATACCCGTTCTCGGTCGTGATCGCCGGCTTGCCGCGGATGTGCGCCGTGTTCTGCGTGTAGACGGACGCGTTCGGGTCGCGCGGCCGCACCGTATCGATCACGATGTGATCGTTCCCCCACGCGAGCGCGAGCGTACGCGCGAGCGAGTCGGCGCGCGCGTCCAGGCCCAGCGGGCTCCAGTACGTGTACGGCCGCAACGACTCGTTGCCATCCCCGGCGTGCATGTCCACCAGGTAATCCGCCCGCTCGATCACCTCGCGCGTGATCGCGTGCGCGATGCGCTCGGACACGGTGCCGTCCGGCCTTCCGGGATACACACGGTTCAGGTTCTTCCCGTCCACCGGGCTGTAGTAAACGGTCCGCTTGAGGAACGACGGCATATTCGCCACGTGCACCAGGAGCACGACGCCGCGCAGCTGCGCCGGGTCGAGCTGCCGGCGCACGCGCTGGAGGGCGACGATGGGCGCCACCTCCGAGCCGTGCGTCCCCGCGATCAGCGCCAGCGTGGGACCCGGCATCCGACCGCGCGCGACCGTGATCGGGATGCGCGTGCCCGCGTCCACTCCGGCTGGCACCTCGATGAAGCCCGACGCCATCTCGCCTGCACGCACGGCAACCGTCCCGATCCGCAGCACCTCACTCTGCTGCGCCGGAGTCGCCCCGGCAGCAAGAAGAACGAACAGCAGGGCACACGCCGACGTCCTCACGCCTCTCATTTGGCCTCCGCGTGAAACCGTGTCAGCCTCGCCGTGTTCTGTCCATCAGACAACCTCCCGGACCCGCGACCATACCTCCCCGCGCGCCACGCTCTCTCTCCCCTTGCGGTCCGGGTCGGACTAATCTAAAGTGCATTGAAATAGCCTGAAACCCGCCCAGGGCGGTGCGCCGTGAAACCGCGGAGCGCCGCCAAACGTTTCCCCCTGCGGAACCGGTCGAGGTGCGCCAGGCTCTTCGCGTCGTCTGCTGCAGTACCTTCATTTTCGTCGGATTTGCCAGCCAGGCCGCTCCCCAATCGGTGCTGGAGCGCTCTCCGAACGTCTCGGGCGCGTGGGTTCCGCCGCACGGCACGCTCCAGTTCAACTTCCTGCACCGCTTCACGGCCACCGGCGCGCCCGCCCGGAAGGTGAGCAGCTCGCCCACGTTTCTGCTGGGGTTGGGGCTCCCGCGCCGCCTCATGCTCGGGCTGCACTACGCGACGAGCTCGGAGGTAGCGCCGCGCTCGCCGAACGAGTGGGAGTTCTTCGGCCGCTTCGCACCGCTGAGCGAGGAGGCGGGCGCGCCGGCGAGCGTTTCCCTTCAGGCCGGCTACAATCAGGCTGCAGAGAGCGTCGACGGAGAGCTGGCCGCTGCTCGGCGCTTCGGTCCGCTCCGGCTGCTGGCCGCACTTCGAGCCCTGGGCAGCGCCTATGCCGCCGGCGAAACGCGCTTCGCGCTCGCGGGCGGGGCCACGGTACGGCTGCACCGCTGGGTGGCGCTCGCGGGCGACGTCGCTTCCCTGCTCGATCGTGAGGAGGCCGCGGGCGAGGAGCTGGCGTGGGGCGCAGGCCTGCAGCTCGCGATCCCGTATACGCCGCACACGCTCTCGCTCCAGGCCACCAACGCGAACACCGGCACCCTGCAGGGCCTCTCGCGCGGCGCGGACCAGGTCCGCTACGGCTTCGAGTTCACGATCCCGATTACGCTGCGCCGCTACTTCGGCGGCCCCGTCGCACAGGTCGACACGGTGCCGCCCCCGCTCGTGCCCGAGAGGCCCGTGCTCGAGCCGGTGCCGGAGCTGCCGCCACCCGGAGAGAAGCCGCCGCTGCTCGGACCTGATACGACGCCGGCCCAGCCACCGCCGGCGGCTGCCCCGCCCGTGGCGGCCCCGGCGCCCGCCCGCGCGCCCGAGCAACCACCGACCACGGTCAACGCGGGCATGCGCGAGCTCGCCTTCACGCCGGCGCGGCTCGAGGTGCCCGCGGGAACCACGATCGTCTGGCGGAACCGTGATGCGGTCGTGCACACCGTGACCGCGGACAACGGGAGCTGGGACTCGGGTGGCATCGAGCCCGGCGCGACCTGGCGCCGCCGCTTCGATCGGCCGGGCACCTATCGCTTCCACTGCACGCCCCACCCCTTCATGAAGGGCGTGGTGGTGGTCCGGAGCCGATGAGCGGCGCGCGGCTGCTCGCGAGGAGCGCGCTCGCAGCCGGGCTCGCCGTGCTGATCGGCTGCTTCTCCGAGAGGCAGGAGCAGCCGACCTCCCTGGCTTCCATTCGCTGTGCCAACTTGCCGGTCGGGACACTATCCCCCGGCGTCGTGGTGGCGATCCGCGATTTCGCGTTTCACACCGACACCGTGCGCATCACGCGCGGGGAGTCGGTTCTCTGGATCAACTGCGAGGAGGATGGGGTGGAGCCGCACACCAGCACTTCGGATGGCGGCGTCTGGGACTCGCCCCTCCTGCGGCCCGGCGACAGGTTCGCGCGCACGTTCCAGGAGCTGGGGACGTTCCCCTACCACTGCACGCCGCACCCGTTCATGAAGGCGGTGGTCGTGGTGCAGCCGTGATCTGCGACGTTGGTGACGCCCAGGCCGGCCGAGCGGGCCGGCTGCGGCGCTGAGAACTCTTTCACGAGGAGGCATTATGAACAGATCCATCGTCCGCATGCTGCTTGCGCTGCTCCTGGTCCTCACCGCCGCCTGTGATGACGACGAGGAAACCGGACCGGGCGAGGAGAGGTTTACCACTGTGTTGTCGGGCGCTAACGAGCGGCCCAATCCCGTCACGAACACGACTGCCAGCGGGACCGGCACGGTCACGCTGCAGAACTCCACCATCGACGTGACGGTCACGGTGGCCAATCTCACGGGCGTGACGGCGTCGCACATCCACGGGCCCTCCGGGCCCGAGGGCACCGCGAGCCCCATTCTCGGCTTCCCCATCAATTCGGCCGTCACGACCGGAACGCTGGTATCCGTCACGGACGCGACAGCCACGAATCTCAAGGGGCTGACGGTGCTCACATCGATCTCCTTCGATTCGGTGCTGAGTCTCGTCCGTAACGGCCAGGCATACATCAACGTGCACACCAGTGCGAATCCGGGCGGCGAGATTCGCGGCCAGCTCGCGAGGCAGTAGACTCGTCGGCGTAGGCCGCTGCGCGCGCACGCGGCGGATCGCATCTTGGCAGGAGGGCAAAAAATGGCCAGTCGCTACTTCCTTGGGAATCTGCTGGTGCTCGCGGTGCTCGCCGCCGCCTGCGGTGACGATGAGACCGGGCCGAGCGAAGAGAGGTTCGCCAGTGTGCTCAGCGGTGCCGGCGAGGTCCCGGCGGTGGCAACCAGTGCGAGCGGCAGCGCCAGCCTCAAGTTGCGTGGATCCACCATGGACGTGACCGTCTCCGTCTCCAACCTCGGCGGCGCGTTCGCCGTGCACATCCACGGGCCCGCCACGACTGGACAGGAGGCCGATCCCGTGGTGGGACTCCCCATCGCCGACGGCGTCACGAGCGGGACGCTGGCCTCCGTCACGGGCGCAACTGCGACGAGCCTCCGCGGCCTCACCGTCATGAAGGGCACGGTTTCGTTCGATTCTGCGCTGGTTCTGATCCGCAAAGGCCTCGCCTACATCAACGTGCACACGGAGGCGAATCCGGACGGCGAGATCCGCGGGCATATCGGGAAGTCCGCGACATCGAATCCCGATCCACCCGGCGGCGGCGGCTACTAGCGGCCGAGCTCCGGCCAGCCGTCCGCTGCCCCAGCTCTCGAGCCTGGCTCCCCTCTCGGACCCGGCGCCCTGCGGCGCCGGGCGCGCTGTTTTTCCGGCCGCGAGGTGCCCGCGGATATCGATAATCGACGTCGAGACCGACACCGAGACGGTGGAGATCCCGAAAATCGACATCGAGAGGGATACGACCCGTTAAGACGGCAAAACGGCGGCACCTGAGAATCGGCACCTGAGAATCGGCACTCGAGAATCGGCACTCGAGAATCGGCACCTGAGAATCGGCACCTGAAAGTCGGTACGACGTGCCGAAGTTCAAGTGCCGAAGTTCAGGTGCCGATTTTTTGTGCCGGTTCTCGCTGTGCCACCGTTCAGCTCAGTTTCACAACCTTCACCTCTCTCTTCACCGCCTCCACATCGTCCTGCGTGAGGATGTCGCTGCCCCGACTCAGCAGCACTGCCGTCCCGGCAGCCACGGCCGCGCGCAGCGTCTCGGCAGCTTCTGCCCCGTTCTCGTGCGCGAGGAGCAGCGCAGCCAGGAAGGCGTCGCCCGCGCCGACCGCGCTCCCCTGCCGCACCAATGGCGCGACGGCGTGCCACACGGCGCCCTCCGGCGTGGCCGCGACCGCGCCGTCCTCGCCCAGCTTGATCACACCGAGTCCGGCGCCGAACCCGAGCAGCGCGGGCGCGGCCTCCGCCGCGGCAGCGCCCTCGGTCGGCCGCCCGAGCAGCCGCGCCGCCTCGTGCGTGTTGGGCACGAGCAGGTCGCAGCCGCCGGCGGCGGCCAGCCGCAGCGCGTCGCCATCGCAGTCGGGCACGAAGCGGACGCCGTGCTCGCGGGCCAGGCTCCCCGCGCGCGCATAGAAGTCGGCGGGCACGCCCGGCGGCAGACTGCCGCAGCACGCGAGCCACTTCGGCCGCTCGCCCGCCAGCAACTCGCGCAGCGCACCCAGTAGCGCGCGGGTCTCGTCGAGCGCGAGCGTCGGCCCGCGCGGGTTCAGCAGCAGACTGCGGCCACTCACGCCCTCGCGTACGCCCACGAACAGCCGCGTCTCTCCGGCAATCGTGACCGACCGGAGCGGCGTGCCTTCCCGGGCGAGCTGGTCCGCCAGCTCCCGGCCCGTACGCCCGCCCAGCGGCGCGAGCGCCAGCGCACGGCCGCCCAGCACCCGCGCCGCCCGCGCCAGGTTGATCCCCTGCCCGCCCGGCCGCCGACGCGGCGCCTCCACGCGGTTGGCGTCGTCCCACACGACCCGCTCCGCCTCGAACAGCACGTCGAGCGAGGGGTTGGGCGTGAGGGTGAGGATCACGGTTATGCGTCGACAGTCGACAGTCTACAGTCGACAGTGAATCGCGCCGGCAGAGTGAGATTCGATCAGAGCCAATTGGGAAAGCAACCCGCTCGACCGAAGAGGCGCTTGGGCGTATTTAGCTTAGCCATTCGACACCGCCTGGAATTCTGCGGACGACTAGTGGTTCAATTTCGCCGGTAGATGTGCCTAACAGATCTGCCGCTCACCGGCGCCAACCCGCACGCAGAATCGTACCAAATCCCTCTGCAGTGGCGCGCAAGTTGGCGTCCGGTGCAGCGGCTAGTTAGGCGCCGTTGAGCGTTTGCGCCGCCTTGTCGATTTCTTCCTGCTTGATCGCGGCGATGGCTTCCCTGGTGACACCAAGGCGTTCCGCCAGCGGCATGAGAATGCCGCTCAGTTGTTCGCGAGCGTTTTGGAACAGCCCCACGGCCTCACGCAGCTCCCGAATCATCACGCGGCGCCCCGGCTCCAGCATGAAGTTCGCATCGTGATGTGCGAAGCAGCGATGGACGACGAAGTTTCGTCGAGCGAGCGCTTCCTGTAAAACGGCATCAACGCTGGCTGGAAAGCTCGTCAGCTTGCGAGCTTCGCTAAGCAAACGCCCCAGAGTATGGGACTCGAACTTTGCGAGGAGTTCGTCAATGAACTCTCGCGTCACACCCGTCCGGCCGCTGATATGAAGCATCACGCCTAACGACACGAGCTGCTGCTCGAGGACCTGCGCCTTATACGCCGCTAAGCCAAAGAATGCAAAGACCTCCTTCGCTTCGAAGTCATCGGGCTCAGGAGTGTCGTGGCTCATCTCGTTACCACTCGTGGAGGCGCCTAACGCTCCACTGGGTAAGCTGCACGGCCCATGCTGCCGAGGTCAATCCTCATGCTTGTCCGCGTTAGCCTCACCCATTCGTTAGGCACCGATCATTCGGAACTCTCCCGGCCGAAGCGCCTCGAGCGCTGATAAGAGCTGAGGCATCAGCGGTCTAAGGTGTGCGAGTCGATTCGATCGGGCTCGCACCAGGATCACGCCGAATGGTTGTCGCGAGATCGGTTGCTGGAACTGCAGATTGCGGTCCATTGTGACGAGGGCCTCGAATCGTCCCGCGCAACGCCGAAGCAACTCTCCGTTGTTAATACCGCTCCACCCCAGGCCGAGAACGGTGTCGACTTCGTGCCCAGCGATTTCAGGCGCAAGATCGATGGGCAGATTCTCGTCAAGCAGAACGCGCACGAGATATCAGAGAATCGCGTGCCTGTTCGAGCGCCATGACGGCGTGCTCACGCTTAACGGAAGGGAACTGGGCGAGGAACTCATCTAGCGTTTCGCCACCCTCGAGGTAGTCGAATAGCGACTGAACGGGTACGCGCGTCCCGACGAAGACTGGCGTTCCACCAAGAATGTCGGGGTCGGAATGCACCACGGTGTCTGAACTTGGCATAGCAGATCCTTGAAGTGTCGCCGACTCTTACCCCCGAACGAGCTGGCGTGTGCCTAACGTTTGCGGCTCACCGGCGGCCGCTCTAGCTGTCGACTCCGCGGCCGTCCGGTGGAGCCGCAGGTCAGGCCCCTCGAATTGGCGTGAACCTCCAGCGCGGTTCCGGTTCGAGCCGAAAGTCCTCACCGCACCGAAGTTCATACACCACCGGCTCCCCGCCATAAACATCCGTCACCCGAAGAACGCACGCCGATCCCCCCGTGAGCAGGTCGTAGCTAACCTGGGAGGAGACTTTCAGCTGCTGCCACGCGATCCCGGCACCGGCGGTACCTTTCACCTCAAATAGCTTGGTGCCATCGGTCTCAAGTACGACTGCGAGGTCGGCGCCGCGCGGAGGATCAACGAACCTGCAACGGGGATGGTGCCTCCTGAAGTGGCACTTGACGATCTCGACCGCACGTTTGCCGATGTCGCTGCTGCCACGGCTCGGCGGGAATCTCTGATTCAGCTCGGCCAGTTCGGCAGGATTGAGCTTCACGCGAAAGGACTTCATGTTTTCTGTCGTGTGGGCCTAACGCCGCAGCTCAGCCGCGCAGCGACAGCACAACCCGCGAAAGCGGCCGCTGCAGTTGGGCGTCGGCTGCGGGTGCTGGTTAGGCAATCACCGCTGTCCGCGATACGCCGCCTTGGGGCTCAGAGGCGGTCGAGCGGACTGCGAACGACTGTCAACTGTCGACTAGATCTTGATGAAGATGCGACGCCGGTAGAGCAGCCACATGGCGCCCAGCCAGAACACCACGTACGTCATCGCGAATGCGAGCGACGCGTTGATCGGCGACAGCCACGAGGCGTAGACGTGCTCGTACAGGTACGTCTTGAGCGACACCGGCTCCGGCCCGCCCACCTTCACCAGCCCCAGGATACGCGCCAGCAGGCTCGACAGGAAGAAAGCGGCGATCGCGTTCACGCCGTAGACGACGCACGGCTGCGCCCAGCGCCGGTAGCCCTTCACGTCCACGAGCCAGTAGCACATGCCCAGGAACTGGAGCGCCATCCCGGCCGTGAACACCACGTACGAGCTCGTCCACAGGTTCTTGTTGATCGGGAAGGCCGCGTCCCAGATCACGCCCAGCAGCAGCAGCGCATTGCCCGCCACGAACAGCCCGACCGTCTTCTCGACCGGCGTCCGGCGTGTGCGCAGCCACTCGCCCGTGAGCACGCCCGCGACGACCGTCGCGACCGCGGGCATCGTGCTGAGGATGCCTTCCGGGTCCCACGTCTTGCTCGAAGCCCACAGGTGGTTCGTCCCCAGGAGCAGCCGGTCCAGGTACGCGCCCAGATCCCTCCCGGCCTCGAGCACGCCCGCGCCCATGCCCGGCACGGGCACGAGCGTCACCAGCGCCCAGTAGAGCACGAGCAGCGCGGCGCCTGCGAGCGCGCGCCCCCGCCAGCTCGACACCGCCAGCACGATCACGGACGCGAAGAAGTAGCAGACGGCGATGCGCTGGAGCACGCCGGGGATGCGAATGTGCCCCAGGTCGTAGCTCGGGAAGCCGTGCAGCACCAGCCCGAGCCCGAAGATGATGAGCGTCCGCCGCGCTACTTTGGCGAAAAGCTGCGGCCGGGTGGCGCCGCGCGCGCTGAGCGTGCCGAAGGAGAGCGCGATCGCCACGCCCACGATGAAGAGGAAGAACGGGAAGATCAGGTCGGTCGGCGTCCAGCCGTGCCAGGGCGCGTGCCGCAGCGGGCCGTAGATGTGCGACCAGCTCCCGGGGTTGTTCACCAGCAGCATGCCGGCAATCGTCACCCCGCGGAACACGTCCAGCGACACGAGCCGGTCGGTCCGGACATCCAACGGCTTCGCCTCGGCGGGCCGGATCGGAAGCGGACCCGCCTCCGCCGGCCCGCTCGTGCCGCTGCCGCGCGCGATTTCGACCGCTTCGCTCATGCTCCCCGGTCGCCGCTCCCTGTCAACTGTCAACTGTGAACTGTAAACTGTTCACTGACCCTCCGCCCGCGGCCGCTCCTCCGTCCTCCGATAGCGCTCGAACCAGCTGCGCAAGTACAGCTGTGTGCGCAAGAAATTCGAGGGCTTCGACGACGTGCCGTGCCACTCGTCGTTGAAGCGGATCATGGCCGTCGGCACCTTGCGCAGCTTGAGCGCCTGGTAGAACTCCTCCGTCTGCGAGATGGGCGTGCGCAGGTCGCCCACGCCGGTCATGAGCATGGTCGGCGTCTTCACGTTCCCCACGTACAGGAGCGGCGAGCGGCGCAGGTGCTCGCTCGGGTCCTCCCACGGCAGCTTCGCGAAGTTGCGGTACCAGCTCACGCCGTCGGTCGTGCCCACGAAGCTGAACCAGTTGATGACGGGGCAATTCGATGACGCCGCCGCGAACCGGTCCGTGTGCCCGACGATCCACGCCGTCAGCACGCCGCCGCCGCTGCAGCCGTACACGAACAGGTTCCGCGCATCGACGTACCCGCGGCCCACCACCGTGTCCACGCCAGCCATCAGGTCGTCGAAGTCTTTGCCCGGGTACGCGTTCTTGATCGCATTGCCGAACGTGGCGCCGTAGCCCGTGCTGCCGCGCGGGTTCGTGTACAGCACCACGTAGCCGTTGGCCGCGTGCTCCTGCCAGGCGTAGTTGAACCCCACGCCGTACATGGCGTGCGGCCCGCCGTGGATCGTCAGGATCAGCGGGTACTTCTTCTGTGGATCGAATCCCGGCGGCTTGATGATCCACCCCTGGATCCGGTAGCCGTCCACCGACGGATACCAGACCTCCTCGACATCGCCCAGTCTGCGGCCCACGAGCAGATCGTCGTTCACGAACGTGATCTGCCGCGGCTCCGGCTTCGACAGCGCGAACGTCACCACGTCGCGCGGCTTGTGGAAGCTCGTGAGCGTGCCGACCGCGACGCCGCTCCGGCTCACGTCCGTCACGCTCAGCAGATGCGTGCCGCGCGTGACCTGCCGGACCTCGCCGTCGAGCGAGGCGAAGTAGAGGTTCTGCGTGCCCTCGCTCTGCGCGTTGAAGTAGACGCCGTTGCCGTTCGGCGCCCACTGCAGTCCCTGCGCGGAGCGGTCCAGGCTCGCCGTGAGCAGCCGCGGGTTCGAGCCGTCCGCGTTCATCACGTACAGCTTCGACTCCACCCAGCTGTCGTCCGTCCAGTCGTATCCGGTGTACGCGATGAAGCGGCCGTCCGGCGACACGGTCGGGTTCTGATCGGGGCCCTTCCGGTTCGTGAGCTGCCGCACGGCGCCCGTCGACAGATCAGCCGCGTAGATCTCCGACTCGCGCCACTGGTATTCGCCATCCTTCACCCGCAGCGCATTGAACACGATCGTGCGGCCATCCGGCATCCACGCCGGATTGCTGTGGTCCCAATCGCCCCAGGTCACGCGCCGGGGCGTGCCGCCATCCGCCGGCACCACGAACACGTGGTAGTAGCCGTTCTCGAAGTAGCCGATGCGATCGCGCCGGTAGTTGAGCCGCTCTACGATGCGCGGCTCGCGCGTCCACTTGGCGCCTTTCGGCCGCACCCGCATCCGCTCGAGCGCCTCCTCGACCTTCCACGTCTCCTCGGCCGGCGCGAGCATGCGGAATCCGATGGACTTGCTGTCCGGCGACCAGGCGAGCTGCGACGGCGTCTCCGTCAGCCGTGTGACCTGGCTGACCGCGCCCTCCGCATCCATCCAGCGCACGAAGATCTGCTCGCCCTCGGGCTCGCCGTCCGCCAGGTAGGCGATGCGCGTGCCGTCCGGCGACCAGCGCGGCGAGGAGCCGTCCACCAGGAAGCGGTTCCGGCTCCCGTCCGCGTTCATGATCCAGAGCGACGTCTTCCACCGATCGTTCAGCTTGTCGATCCAGCGCCGGGTGTAGACGATCTGCTTGCCATCCGGGGAGAGCTGGGGGTCCTCGACCTCCTCGAGCTCGAGGTACAAGTCGAGCGTCAGGCGGTCATTGGCCGTCTGCGCCGGGAGCTGGCCCGCCGCCAGGAGCAGGAGAGCACAAGAAGCGGCACAGGCAAAGGTCGGCGTTCGCATACGCAGCCCTCTCGCGTGGGGGACTTGATGTAGACCGTGCGGTCGAGTGCGGAGTGAGCAAGTTAGTGTCGCGGGTGGACCTGCGCTACTCCTGCGCAGGATCGAGCGACGCGGCCTGCTCTCGGCCGGCCCGCAGCCGCTCGAAGCGCCGTCGAACGTCCTCGACCAGCGGCCGATGCTCGGGGTCGGAGTCCTGCCACAGCTCCAGAAAACGAGTGTAGAAGCGGGCTGCGCTGGCCGGATCGCCCAGTCGCTCGGCGATCTCGGCCCGGCGCAGCGTTGCCGGAGCCAGGAAGACCAGCTCGTACGGAGACACCTCGCCCAGCGAAGCATACCAGGTCAGCGCCTCGGATTCGCGGCCGAGGGCCCGCAGGATCTCCGCGCGCAGGAAGCGCTCGGCGCCCTGCGAGAAGAAGGGGGAGTTGTTGCTATAGTCGTAGATCGTCTCGTGCCAGCCGGCGTCGAGCCGTCGCAGCGCCGAGCGCAACTCGCCGCGCCGCCAGCTCATCTGCGCGCGCACGCGGTGGGCGAGCGAGGCCGCGAAGCCGTCCGCACTCCCGCGCTCGAGCTCGTCGGCGTACCGTGACGCCGCCCGACTCTCGCCCAGGCGCGCACTCAGCGCCCCCGCCAGGAAGAGCCTCAGCTCCGGGTGCACGCCGTCGTGCGCGCGCACGTACAGCCCCGGCGTCTCGCTGGGCGGCACGGCCTCGGCGTTCCACTCCACGAGCGCCGCACGAGTCTCGCGCAGCTCCTCCGCGCTCACATCGCGGTGCGGCGCGAGCGCCAGGAACGCGCGGTACTCGAGCGCCCAGGCTGGCAAGAGCGTCGCCAGCGTGTCGAGCCGCGCGCGTGCGAGGCGCCACTGCCCGCGCGCCCCGGCGAGCTGAGCGAGCATCAGATAGCCCAGCCCCTGGACCTCGGGCGTGCGGCGCGGCGACACGAGCAGGCGCGCGAGCGCTTCGCCGTCGTGCACGCCGCCCGAATACGTGAGCACGCTGCGGGTGGTGATGATCAGCGTATTGTCGCTTGCGTTCTCGAGCTCGCCCAGCACGTCACGCTGCTCCGATGCCAGCCGGAGAGCGAACGCGCGCAGGGCGCGCATCTCCAGCGCGCGTTCGCTTTCCGGATTCAGGCGCGGGACCAGGGCGGTCAGCGAATCCAGAGCGCGGCGGTCTTCCTCGACCGCTGCGATCCGGGCGAGGTGATAGACGGCGGGCGCGTAGTGCGGCTCGAGTGAGCGCACGCGCTGCCACGCTTCGCGCGACCGCGAGATCGGCCGCCCGCGCAGTGGGCCGTAATGGAACCAGACCTCCCCCAGCTGCATCCAGGCATCGCTGTCGTCCGGGTACGTGCCGACGATGCCGCGATAGAGCCGTTCGGCCTCGTCGGCGGCGCCGCGGCGCCAGGCGAGAAAGGCGCGCAGCCGACTCTGGTCGGGCTCGGAGAGCCGGTCCATGTAGCGGACCGCGCGTTCGGCCGCGGCGGCTTGCAGGTCGCCACGGCTGAACCATTCCGCCGCGAGGCTGAGCCGGTACCACGCCAGCGCGAACGTGCTGTCCTCGGCGGTGGCGCGCCGGAAGCCGGCCAGCGCGCGGTCGTAGCGGCCGCGTCGCAGCTCGCGTTCGCCTTCCAGATACGCCTTCAAGGCGGCGAGCGAGGCCGTGGTGACCGCTGCCATTCGCACCGTCGGCCCGGCAGAAGCGCCCACTTGCTGCGCCAGGAGCTGTGCGGCCAGGCCGTCCACGAGTCGGAACAGCTCGTGGGATTCGCCCTCCACCGCCGCGCGTCCCCTGGGCCGCTCACCGGCACGCGCGTCGTAGAGGGCGGCGTTGACGCGCACGCGGCCGCCCGCGGCGACCACGTCGCCCAGAATATAGAGCCCGGCGTCGAACCGGCGGGCGAGAGCGCGCGCCGCTTCCGGCCCGATCGGCTCGTCCGAGCCGGAGTCCAGCGAGCCGAGGACGGCCGCCGGATCCACCGCGCGCAGCTCGGCCGCGCCGTCCAGCCCCGCCGACAGGAGGCTCGCGATGCCTTCGCCGAGATACTCCAGTGCCGGATCGCCGCGCACCGCAAAGGGCAGTACGGCCACCACGGTCGGAGCCGGCACGGCCGGTGCTTCCGCGTTGCGTTGCAGAAGGGTCCGACCCGCGACCAGCGCCGCGATCGCGCTCACGCCCGCCGCGGCCGCAAGGGTCCCGGGCCGACGCCAGCCGGCCCGAATGCGCGCGCGCGCGGACAGCGCCGAGGGCGGCCGCTCGGCCGGTTCTTCGGCGCGGCTCGGCGGGGTCGCACTGGCAGGCGCGTGGGGCTCGACGCCGGCGGCCTCGGGCGTGCCGCCGGCCCGGCGGATATCGCCGATCAGCGCGCGCGTCTCGGCCGACGGTTCAAGCTGGTAGTCGCGCGCGAGCCGACGCGCGAACTCCTCGTACGCCGCAATCGCGCCGGACCGATCCCCGATACGGTCCAGGAGCTGGAGCGAGCGACGCAGCGCGGCCTCGTCCGCCGGCGCGAGCTCGACCGCACGGCGTGCCCAGGCCGCCGCGCCGAATACATCCCCGACGCGCTCGTCCTGCATGGCGAGCGACCAGGCGCCGTCCGCCGCCCGTTGCCGCAGGTGGGCGCGTTCGGCCTCGACCCAGCGCTCGAATTCGAGTGCCTCCGGGATATAGAAGCCGGATAGGAACTCGCCTGCGTACAGCTCGAGGGCCGCCGCGGCATCTCCGGCCGCGAGCGATTCCTCGAAGGCGGTGGCGTCGCACCACAGCCGGTCCGGCGCGGTGGCCAGCTCCTCATCCCCCCGGCCGACCACTACCTCCTCGCCCAGAGAGCGGCGCAGGTGGTACACGGCTTTCCGCAGCGCCGCGCGCGCATGCTCCTGGTCCAGCTCGGGCCAGAGCAGCGCGAGCAGCGCGTCCCGCCGGTGAAACCCGCGCGGGCGCGCCGCAGCCAGGTAGCAGAGCAGCGCCGTGCGCTTCGGGTGCACCAGCACGGACGCCAGCTCGGCTCCATCAGGGGCGCGCAGATCCAGGCGGCCGAACGTGCGGAAAGCGATCATTTGCTGGTGAGGAGAAGGGGCGGCGCGGCGCCGGAAAGCGGGGGGAGGCCGGCGCCGGAACAGGACGGCGTCGCCCTCACTGCCAAGCTACCCCCGCCCGCCGGGACCGGCAACCGCCTACCGCCTCGGGGAAGCGGCGCTGCGCAGCGCGTTCCGCCGACGGAACGAAACGGGAACGCCGCTCCCCTATCCTGGCCGCTTCCAGCGCCGGGCCCGGCCCGGCTTACCCGATACTCTCAGCCTGGAGGATCCCATGTCACATACGTTGACCCGCGCGGGCATGGCGGCCGCCCTGGTGCTCACGGCGGCCGGCACCGCCGCCGCGCAGCAGCCGATGGCCAAGGCCACGCCCGCGGACGGTTACGGCGTCCACGTGACCGCGCCGCACCTGCACCAGGGGCGTGAG
>JACQPS010000120.1 GCA_016207445.1 Gemmatimonadota bacterium
AGCGAAGCGCCCGGGTCTAGCCGCGCTGCCGCGGCCGGATGAGGCAGCCATGGAAAACGTCGAAATCGCTGCAGTGCTGAACGAGGTGGCGGACGCGCTCGAGATCCAGGGTGCCAACCAATTCCGCGTGCGCGCCTACCGCAACGCCGCCCGGACCATCGAGACGCTGACGCGCCCCGTTTCGCAAATGGTGGCCAACGGCGAAGATCTCGAGGAGCTTCCCGGCATCGGCAAGGATCTCTCGGCCTACCTGACCGAGCTGTGCCAGACCGGGCACCTCAAGCTGCTCGAGGAGATCGAGAAGTCCGTCCCCGCCTCCCTGCTCCAGCTCATGCGGCTCGAGGGGCTCGGCCCGAAACGGGCAAAACTTCTCAACGAGAAGCTCGGCGTGTGCAGCATCGAGGACCTGGAAAAAGCGATCGACAACGGCACGCTCGAGGAGGTGCGCGGCTTCGGGGAGAAGAGCGTGGAGAAGCTCCGCCGCGCGATCGGCGAGCTGCGCCGGCATACGGCGCGCTTCCGGCTGTCCGAGGCCGATCAGTTCGTGCAGCCTCTGCTCGACTACCTGCGCGCCGCGCCGGAGGTGAAGATCATCGAAGCAGCGGGAAGCTATCGTCGGCGGCGCGAGACCGTGGGTGACATCGATCTGCTCGCAATCTGCACTCGCCCGCGCACCGTGATGCAGCGCTTCACCCAGTACCCGGAGGCCGCGCGCGTGGAGAGCGCGGGCGGCACGCGCGGCACCATCGTGCTCAAATACGGCCTCAAGGTAGACCTGCGCGTCCTGCCCGAACGCGCGTACGGCGCCGCGCTCCATTATTTCACCGGCTCCAAGCCCCACAACATCGCGGTGCGCAAGCTGGGCGTCGAGCGCGGCCTCCGCATCAGCGAGTACGGCGTCTTCCGCGTGGGCCGGGGCAAGAAAGGCAAGAAAGGCCGGGCCAGGCGCATTGGCGGCGCCCGCGAGCAAGAGGTCTTCGGCGCCGTGGGGCTGCCCTGGATCCCGCCCGAGCTGCGCGAAGACAGAGGCGAGATCGAGGCCGCGTTCGAGGACGAGCTGCCGCGCCTCATCGAGCTCGGGGACATCCGCGGCGACCTGCAGATGCACAGCACCTGGAGCGACGGGCGGGACTCCATCGAGGAGCTGGCACGCGCCTGCTTGAAGCGCGGCTACTCCTATATGGCCCTCACGGATCACAGCCAGGCCGCCACCATCGCGGGCGGCATCGGGCCGAGGGAGCTGCGGCGGCAATGGAAGGAGATCGAGCGCGTCCGGCGCAAGGTGAAGGCGATCCATCTGCTCCGCGGCATGGAGGTGGATATCCTGCGGGACGGCTCCCTCGATCTTCGGGACGAGTACATCGAGCAGCTGGACGTGCTGGTCGTGGGCGTGCACTCGAACATGGGCATGTCGAAGGCGCGCATGACCGACCGCGTGATCAAGGCGCTCGCGCACCCCGCCGTGCACATCCTGGCGCATCCGACCGGCAGAATCATCAATCGGCGCGACGCCTACGAGATCGACCTGGAGGCCGTGCTCGAGGCCGCGCGCGAGTACGGCGTGGCCCTGGAGCTCAATGCGCAGCCCGACCGGCTGGACCTGAGCGATGTGCAGGTGCGGCGCGCGAGCGAGTTGGGCGTCAAAGTGGTGATCGACACGGACGCGCACTCGCTCGACCACCTCCGCTTCATGTCGTACGGGGTGGACCAGGCGCGTCGCGGCTGGCTCGAGCCGCAGCACGTGCTCAATACCATGACGTGGGTGCAGCTTCAGGGCTGGCTAACGAAGAAGAAGCCTGCGGTCGCGAAGCGCGCCCGTCCCGCGCTCCGGCCGCGCAGGAAGCCCGGCCGACGTCGGCGGGCGGCAACCCCGCGCTGATGGCCGCTCTCACCGGAACGAGGCGGCTGCGCGACCAGACCCTTCCCATCGAGGCACAACATGGCCCCACCGTTCGACTCGCCTTATGCGCACGGCTTCGTGCGCGTGGCCGTCTGCATTCCCTCTGTTCGCGTCGCGGATCCCGCCTACAACGTGGAGCGGACGCTCGGGCTGGCCCGCCGCGCCTCCGAGCTTTCCGCCGCGGTGGCGCTCTTTCCGGAGCTCGGCCTCTCGGCTTACAGCAACGAGGACCTGCACCAGCAGGACGCACTGCTCGGCGGCGTGGGAGCCGCGCTCGCGCGACTGGTGGCAGGCAGTCGGGACCTCTCGCCCGTGCTGCTGGTCGGAGCCCCGCTGCGCTTCGAGGGGAAGCTCTTCAATTGCGCGGTGGTGATCTACCGCGGGCGCGTGCTGGGCATCGTGCCGAAGAGCTATCTCCCGAACTACCGCGAGTTCTACGAGGCGCGCCAGTTCTCGCCCGCGCGCGCGGCGGTGAGCCGGGAGGTGCGCCTCCTGGGCGGCGTGGTGCCCTTCGGCAACGACCTGATCTTCGACGCGGTCAACGTCGAGAACTTCGCGCTCGCGGTCGAGATCTGCGAGGACGTGTGGGTGCCGATTCCGCCCAGCACCTGGGCCGCCTTTGCCGGCGCGACCGTGCTGGCCAATCTCTCGGCCAGCAACATCACCGTTGGCAAGGCCGACTACCGGCGCCGCCTCTGCGCCGGCCAATCGGCGAAGTGCATTGCCGCCTACCTGTACTCTGCCGCGGGGCCGGGCGAGTCCACGACCGATCTGGCCTGGGACGGGCACGCGCTCATCTACGAGAACAACGATCTGCTGGCCGAGTCGCAGCGGTTCGCGCCCGAGGAGCAGATCATCGCGGCGGACGTCGATCTCGACCGGCTGGTCCAAGAACGAGCGCGCATGACCAGCTTCAATGACGCGGCCGGCGAATACGCTGAGCGGGCGCGGCAGCTGCGCAGGGTGCCCTTCGAGCTGCGGGTGCCGGACGGCCGAGTCGAGTTGCGACGCCGCGTCGATCGCTTCCCGTACGCGCCGAGCGATCCGCGGGACCTGGACGCTCGCTGCTACGAGGCGTACAACATCCAGGTGCACGGGCTCATGAAGCGGCTGACCAGCACGGGGATCGAGAAAGTAGTCATCGGCATCTCGGGCGGCCTCGATTCGACCCAGGCACTCATCATCGCCGCGCGCGCCATGGATCAGCTGCACCTGCCGCGGGCCAACATCCTGGCCTATTCGCTCCCGGGCTTCGCAACCAGCGAGCGGACACGGAGCAATGCCCAGCGGCTGATGCGCGCGTTGCAGGTCACGGCGAACGAGATCGACATTCGGCCATCCGCGACGCAGATGCTGCGCGACATCGGGCACCCATATGCCCTGGGCGAGCCCGTGCACGACGTCACGTTCGAGAACGTGCAGGCGGGCGAGCGCACCTCCCACCTGTTCCGCCTCGCCAACCTGCACGGCGGGCTCGTGCTCGGCACCGGGGACCTGAGCGAGCTGGCCCTGGGCTGGGCCACCTATGGCGTGGGCGATCACATGTCGCATTACCACGTGAACGCTTCCGTGCCCAAGACGCTGATCCAGTACCTCATCCGCTGGGTCGTCCGTTCGGGGCAGTTCGAGGCCGAAGCGAACGAGACCCTGCTTTCCGTCCTGGAGACGGAGATCTCGCCGGAGCTGGTGCCGGCGGGCGGGGACGACGGCGGGCGGCTCCAGAGCACGGAAGAGGTGGTGGGCCCGTTCGAGCTGCAGGACTTCCACCTGTACTACGTCACGCGTTTCGGTTTCCGGCCCAGCAAGGTGGTGTACCTGGCGCACTGCGCCTGGGGCGATCGAGAGCGCGGGACCTGGCCCGAGCTGATTCCCGCGGAGAAGCGGCACGAGTACGACCTGGCCGCCATCAAGAGGTGGCTGGGTGTTTTCCTGCACCGCTTCTTCAAGCTCAGCCAGTTCAAGCGCTCGGCGATCCCGAACGCGCCGAAGGTGGGCTCGGGCGGCTCGCTCTCGCCGCGCGGCGACTGGCGCGCGCCGAGCGATGCCGAGGCCGTGGTCTGGCTGGATGAGCTCGAGCGCAATGTGCCCTAGCCGACGTCCTCTGAACTCCTCTCTGGGATCGCCCATGTCGGACGAGAGGCTTCTCAGCCCGAACCACGAATCGCCGGCCCGCCCGACGCTGACCCGCCGCGCGGTCCTGGCCGGGGCCGCCGGTGCAATGGGCGCCGCGGCGCTCCGGCGGGCGGGGCTGGCGCAGACGCCCGCGCAGTCGACGCCGGCGGGGAAGCCGGCGCCGCCGGCGGAGGCGATGCCCCCCGATCCGACGCGCGTTCAGGGTCGCGTTCCGAGCGAGCTGGGGCAGCGCTCGCCGCACGAGCAGCCACGGCGGCGGGTCAACCGGGCGGCTCCGTCGGGGGAATCGGAAACGCCGCTCCAGGATCTCGAGGGCATCATTACGCCGTCCGATCTCCACTACGAGCGGCATCACGGCGGCGTCCCCGAGATCGATCCCAGGAGCTACTCGCTTCTCATCCACGGGATGGTGGAGCGTCCCACCGTCTTCACGCTCCAGGACCTGAAGCGATTCCCCGCACGCTCGCAGATTTACTTCCTCGAGTGCTCGGGCAACGGCTTCCGCGGGTACCGCTCGATCAAGCCCGAGTGGACGCCCCAGCAGCTCGATGGTCTGACCAGCACGAGCGATTGGGGCGGCGTCCCCCTTTCCACGCTCTTCAAAGAGGTCGGCATCAAATCCGGCGCGTCCTGGTTCCTCGCCGAAGCCATCGACGCGGCCGGGTACGCCCGCAGCATCCCGCTCGCGAAGGGATGGGACGACGCCATGATCGCCTTCCGCCAGAACGGCGAGGCCATCCGGCCGGAGCAGGGTTACCCGGCCAGGCTGCTGCTGCCGGGGTGGGAAGGGAGCGCGAGCGTGAAGTGGATCCGGCGCATCGAGGTCTCGGACCGCCCCTTCATGACGCGCGAGGAGACGTCGAAGTACACGGACCCGCTGGCCGATTGCAGCGCGCGCCTGTTCAGCTTCGAGATGGACACCAAGTCCCTGATCACGTTTCCGGCCTATCCGATCGTGCTTCCCGAGCGCGGCTGGTGGGAGATCACGGGCATCGCCTGGAGCGGCCGGGGCAAGATCACGCGCGTGGACGTCAGCACGGACGGCGGCCAGAGCTGGCAGCCGGCCGAGCTGCAGGAGCCCGTTCTCCCGATCTGCCACACGCGCTTCCGCTACCTCTGGAACTGGAGGGGCGACGCCACCCTCCTCATGAGCCGGGCGAGCGACGAGACCGGCTACATCCAGCCCACGCTGGCGCAGGTGCGCGACGCACGCGGCGCGGGCACCTTCTATCATCACAACAACATTCGCGCATGGCGCGTCGAGCCGGACGGCCGCGTCTTCTTCGGGCTGGAGCCGCTGGCATGAGGCGCGACGGATGGTGTGCCGCTGGCATGAGGCGCGACGGATGGTGGCCGCGCGCGGCGCTCGTTGCGTTTGTCCTCACGCTCAGCGGCTGTCGCGGAGGCGAACGGCAGGCGCCCGGCCCGCTGGCAAGACCGGAGCGTTTTGGGTTCGGCCGGGCGGCTGCGCCCGCCGAGATCGCGGCCTGGGACATTGATGTGATGCCGGACGGCACCGGACTCCCGCCCGGGCGCGGGACGGCAGCGGAGGGTGTGACCATCTTCGCCGCGCGTTGCACGGCATGCCACGGCGCAACCGGACGCGAAGGGCCCTTCGACAAGCTGGTGGGGCGCGAGCCGCGGGAAGGGTTTCCGTTCGGCCAGGATCCGCGGCTGCTCAGCGAGCGGACGATCGGCAACTACTGGCCCTACGCCACCACGCTCTTCGACTACATCCGCCGCGCCATGCCGTTCGACGCCCCGGGCTCGCTGCGCCCGGATGAGATCTACGCCGTCGTCGCCTACCTGTTGTACCGGAACGAGATCGTGCCGGAGGACGCCGTGCTCGACGCGCAGTCGCTGCCGCGCGTGGTCATGCCGGCGCGTGATCGCTTCGTGCGTGACAACCGGCGCGGGGCGGAGATTCGCTGACCTCGGGCCGGCGGCTCAGGCTGCGGCGGTCCTCGGCCGGAGCGCACAATTGCACCCCATGCGCGCGGCCTCGGAGCGAGCCGGGAAGAGGTGGTAGACCATGGCCGCGAGCATCGGCACGAGCACCAGCGAGTTGTAGAGCAAGTGCAGCTCCACGCGCGGGATCCAGAGCTGCACAATGCTCGTGGGCGCGGCTGCGCCGAACAGGTTGTGCCCCAGGATCGCCTGGCCCTGGAGCAGCGCGTGCTCGATGTGGTGCCAGAACTGGATGAGCAGTGCCGCGAGCCACCACGCACGCGACCGGCCGATGAATCCGGGCAGCAGCATCCAGATCCCGGCGAGCATCATCAGCGCATAGCCGTAGTGCAGCACCTCCGAGTGGACGAGCCAGGGGAACCACTGGCCGAGCATGCCCCGCGCCTGGTGCCTCGGCCAATGCAGCGCGTACACCTGAAAGGCCTGCGCGCCGTGCTCGGCCAGATGAGCCAGTACGATCGCCATGAAGGCTTGCAGCGCCCGCTCATGCCAGCGGCCGTTGAGGCTCGAAAGCAGAGATGATCCGGCACGCACATGACGCATGGGCCGTTGCTCGCTGGTGATCGGGGGACTTGGCTGGACAGCGGGAAACCAGCGCAAATGTAATCGGGCTATCCTGGTGCATCAACCGGTGTCATCCTGCTTGCGTTCTCCCGCGTTTCAATCGTCAGCGGGCCTTCCGCAGGACCGCGCCCGCGGCGAGCCGCCCCGCGCCGCCGGCCACGCGCCCGCCGGGGTGCGTGCCCGCGCCGCACAGGAAGAGGTTGTGGATCGGCGTGCGATAGTGGGCCCAGCCTGCGACGGGCCGCATGAACAGGATCTGATCGAGCGTGAGCTCGCCGTGGTCGAGGCTTCCCTCCGGCGCACCGTACTCCTGCTCGAGATCGGCGGGGGAGAGTACGCGCCGGTCGAGTATCGCATCCGGCAGGTTAGGCGCGTACGATGCCAGCGTCGCGATCGCCGCGTCCGCCAGCGCCTCACGCCGCTCGGCGGTCCAGCCGCCGTTCAGGCGATACGGCGCGTACTGCACGCTGATCGACAGGACGTGCTGGCCCGCCGGGCTCAGGCTCGGATCCAACAATGATGGAATGCTCGCCTCGAGGTACGGCCGGCCGGAGACACCGCCGTGCTTGGCGTCGTCGTACGCACGCTCGAGGTAGTTCACATTCGGCGCGATCGAGATCGTGCCGGTGAGCGGCGCGTGGCCCTTGAGACCGCGGAACCGAGGCAACTCACCCAGCGCGAGGTGGACGCGCGCAGTCGCGCCGCGGTAACGGAAGTTGCGCGTGGCGCGCACGAAGTCGGGATCGAGCTCCAGCGGATCACCGAGCTCGAGCAGCGTGCGTCGCGGATCCGCGCTCGAGAGCACCTGCCCGGCCGTGATCTCGGTCCCGTCGCGCAGTACGACGCCCGTCGCGCTGCCGTCGTTCACGATGATGCGAGCGACGTCGGCGCCGCAGCGCACCTCGGCGCCGTGCTCGCGTGCGGCCGCCGCCAGCGCCTCGGCCAGCCTGCCCGCCCCGCCGCGCACGGCCGTGCGGCCCCGCAGCCCGTCGCCGTCCGAGCCGAGATAGTGATGCAACAACACGAAGGACGTGCCGCTCGAGCGCGGGCCCTGCAGCAGCTCGGTCACGCCGCGCCCCGCGAGCACCCCCTTGAGGGCGTCATTCTCGAACCAGTCGTCCAGCAGATCCGCCACCGGCATCGGCAGCATGCGCAACAGCTCCACCATGCCGCGGCGGCCGAGGGAGCGGATGCGCAGCCCGAGCAGGCCCAGCGCGAGCAGGTCTCGTGTCGCGGCGCTCGTGGGCCGCGGCGGCTCCTCGTCGTACAGCGCCGCGAGCACGCGCGCGAGCCGGGACATGAGTGCGTTGAACTCGCCCCACTTTTCGGCGTCACGCGGCGAGAGCGCGCGCACCGCATCCGCGGCCCTGGCACCGCGCCCGAGCGTGAGTCCGCCGCCGTCGCCGTCGGGAGCGAACACGGCGATGTCGGACCGCAGCAGCTCCAGGCCGTGTCGCTCGAGCCGCAGCTCGCGCAGCAAACCTGGCGGGATCCAGCCCACGTCGTGCAGGCAGGTGTCGAAGCGGAAGCCCGGGATCAGCTCCTCCGTCGCGGCGAGCCCGCCGATGGCGTCCCGGCGCTCGAGCACGAGCACGCGCCGGCCGGCCCGGGCGAGGTACGCGGCGGCCGTCAGGCCGTTGAGACCGGCGCCGATGATGATCGCGTCGTAGCTCACGCGGCGGTCCCTCGCTGGTTGCCACCTCGGTCCGAGAGAATGCGCAGCGCCGCCAGCCGGCCGGACGCCCCCATGATGCCGCCGCCCGGGTGCGTGCCCGCGCCGCACTGGTAGACGTTTTCGACCGGCGTACGGTACTGCGCCCACGCCGGCGCCGGCCGCAGGAAGAAGAGCTGCTGCAGCGCCAGCTCGCCCTGGAAGATGTTCCCCTCGGAGAGACCGGTCGCCCGCTCGATGTCGAGCGGCGTCAGCACCTGCCGGTGGATGATGGTGCTGCGGAGGTTGGGCGCGTACTCCGCGAGCGTGTCGATCACGGCGTCGCCGAAGGCGTCCCGACTGGCATCGGTCCAGCCGCCGTTCACGTGGTACGGCGCGTACTGGACGAAGATCGACATCACGTGCTTGCCGGGCGGTGCCATGCCCGGATCGATCATGGACGGCAGCATCACGTCCAGGTAGGGACGTCGCGAGAACTCGCCGTACTTGGCGTCCTCGTACGCGCGCTCGAGGTACGCCACGCTCGGGCTGATCGAGATCGCGCCACGCAGATGCGCGCCAGCGCCCGGCAGGCACGTGAAGTTGGGCAGCTCGCTCAGCGCGAGGTTCACCTTGCCGGACGAGCCGCGGAAGCGGTAGCGCCGCACGGCCTCGACCAGCTCGTCCGGCAGCGCGCGCGGCTCGAGCAGCTCGAGGAACGTGCGGCGCGGATCTAGGCCGGATACCACGACGTCGGCCAGGATCTCGTCCCCGTTCTCGAGTGCGACGCCGTAGCCGCGGCCATCGCGGACCAGCACCTTCGCCACCGGCGCGTCCACGCGGATCTCGGCGCCGAAGCCGCGCGCGGCCGACGCGATTGCCTCGCTGATCGCGCCAGTGCCGCCCTTCGCGAAGCCCCAGGCGCGGAACACGCCGTCGATCTCGCCCACGTAGTGGTGCAGGAGCACGTACGCTGTGCCTGGGGAGCGCGGGCCCAGGAAGGTGCCGATGATGCCGCTCGCCGACTTCGTCGCCTTGAGCGGCTCGGACTCGAACCACTCGTCCAGGAAATCGGCCGAGCTCATGGTCATGAGCTTGTACAGCGCGTACAGACGCTCCTCGCCGAGTGCGGCGAAGTGGCGGCGGAGCCGCAGCAGGCCGCGCAGGTCGGAGGGGCGCAGCGACGTCGGGTCGGGCGGGATCATGCCCAGGATCGGCTTCACCGCCATGGCCATGTGATGCATGAGCCGGCCGAAGTCGTCGTAGGCCTCGGCATCGCGCGGCGAGTGGCGGTACAGCTCGCGCCGATTCCGGTCGTGGTCGGCCCAGCTCGCCAGGTAGTCGCCGTTGGGCAGCGGCGTGAGCGTGCTCTCGAGCGGCAAGATGTGCAGGCCATGCCGCGGCAGCTCGAGCTCGCGCACGATCTCCGGCCGCAGCAGGCTGACGACATAGGAGAAGACCGAGAACTTGAAACCGGGAAAGACCTCCTCGCTCACGGCGGCGCCGCCCACGCGCGGGCGCCGCTCGAGCACCAGCGTGCGCCTGCCTGCGCGAGCCAGATAGGCCGCGCACACCAGGCCGTTGTGGCCGCCCCCGATCACGATCGCATGGTAGCGCGTGCTCATCTTACCTCTGGTTCGTCCCAGGAACACTCACCGCAAAGAGCGCAAAGAAAGTTCACGCCCGCTTTCGCTCCGGCTCGAAGAACGGAAGCTTGCGCACGTGCGCCAGCGCGCGCTTGCGCCGGTGCTCGATGGTCATGTCCATCTCGAGGCGCGTCCCCGGCGCGGCGTGGGGC
>JACQPS010000136.1 GCA_016207445.1 Gemmatimonadota bacterium
GCGCCACTACGGCGACATGGCCCCCGGCGAGCCGCTGGTCGAGCCGGCGCCGGAAGAACCGCCGCGGCGCGGGTTCCGGCTGCGCGAGCTCGCGGGCGACATCGCACGCACGCACGTGCAGTGGGGGTGGCGCACGCCCGGTACGCTCGACCCGGACACGCCCGCGCTGGACCTGCTCGCGGTCGTGCTGGGGCAGGGGCGCGCGTCGCGGCTCTACCGCGGCGTGCGGGAGCGCGGGGTCGTGCACAACATCCAGGCGTCGAACTACACACCCACGGAGCTGGGGGTGTTCGGCATTGGCGCCGAGCTGGACGCGGAACAAGCGCGGGCGGCGCTCGAGGCGATCTGGAGCGAGGTCGCGCGGGTGGCCGCCGCGGGCATTGGCGCCGAGGAACTCGGTCGCGCGCAGAACATGCTCGAGGCCTGGGTGCTGCGACGCACCGAGACGGTAGAGGGCCAGGCCAACCTGCTCGCGGAGTGGCAGGCGCTGGGCGACTGGCGGCTCGCGGAGCAATACCTCGATCGACTCATGAGCGCGCGCGCGCACGAGGTGCAGCGCGTGGCGCAGGACTACCTCGCGCTCGATCTGGCGACGGTGCTGGTGTATCGGCCGGAGGCTGCGCCCGGGCTCGGATTATCGGCGGAGAGTCTGGAGCAAGCTTTGCGCGGCGCTCGGGCGAGCGCCTCGGCGCTCGCTCCGGCGGCGGTCTCTCCTTCTGGTCGCTGCGGCGATGCCGCCCACCAGCGCGCCTCCCCCGGCCCACCCCAGCCGCCCCCCGCGCCGCAACGCGACCGCCAGGAGAGATCCGCCGCCTCCGCTCCGAGCGCGCGTGCCTCGGAAGACGGTGTGTTCCTCTACGACCTGCCGAACGGCGTGCGCATCGCCATCAAGCCGCGCCGCTCCTCACCGCTGGTGAGCATGGGCGTCGCCTGCCGCGGCGGAGCGCTGCACGAGACGGAGGAGACCGCCGGCGTCACCGCGCTCATGGCGCGCGCGTCGATCAAAGGCACGGAGAACCGCACGGCCGCGCAGCTGGCGGAGGCGACCGAGGCGCTGGGCGGCGCGATTGCTCCCGCGACCTCGTCCGACGCCTTCGAGTGGAGCCTCACGCTGCCGAGCCGCCACTTCGAGCGCGGGTTCGAGCTCCTGGCCGATGCGGCGCTGCACGCGACCTTCCCCGATGCGGAGGTCGAGCGCGAGCGTGCCATCCTGTTGAGCGATCTCCAGCAGCTGCGCGACGACATGGTCCGCTACCCGCTCCACCTCTGCCTCCAGGGCGCATTTCGCGGGCATCCCTACGGCTTCGCGATCGGCACGACCGAGGCAGCGCTCTCCCGGCTCGGCGCGGACGACCTGCGCCGGTGGCACGAGGCGCGCGTGCGGCGCGGGCAGCCGCTGGTTGTGATCGTAGGCGACGTCGCCCCCGAAACCGCTGGTGCGATCGTCGCGCGCGAGCTGGGCGGGCTCGCCGTCCTGCCCGCGCTGGACGGCGCGCCGATGCCGGTCTGGCCGTCCGGCCGCCGCGAGGAATCGGAGCGGCGCGGCAAGGCGCAGACGGCGCTGGTGCTCGGGTTCCCCGGCGTCGGCCGCAACGATCCGGACGTGTACCCGCTCCAGGTCCTGTCCAACATCGTGAGCGGGCTCGGCGGCCGCCTGTTCGAGGAGCTGCGCAGCCGGCGCTCCCTCGCCTACACGGTTACCGCGTACCCGATCGCGCGCTGGCTGGGTGGAGCGTTCGTCGCCTACATCGCGACATCCCCCGAGCGCGAGGAAGAGGCTCGGCGCGGGCTGCTCGAGCAGCTCGCACGTCTGGCCGAAGACGTGGTCGCGCCCGACGAGCTGGAGCGCGCGCAGCGCTACACGATCGGCGCGTGGCAGATCCGCGGCCAGACCAACGGCGCGCAGCTCCACGACCTGGTGAACGCGCTGCTCCTCGGACGCGGCCTCGCCGAGCTGCGCGAGTTCCCGGCGCGCATCCGCGCGGTGACGCCCGGCGCCATCCGCGAGGCGGTGGCGCGCTCGTTCGACCCCGGCCGGCTGGTCGAGGGGATCGTGCGGGGGGCGGGCGGGGCGCGGCAGGAGCTGGTAGCACGAAGCTGAAACACGTCCACGTGCACGTACACGTACTCATACTCGTACACGGCCCTTCGCGGTGACAACCACAAGTCCGTGTACGTGCACGCGTACGAGTACGTGTACGTGGACGATCGTGATGTGTGATCCCTGACCCCCGCACAGCGATGACTACCGACTATCAGTACCTCCGCCTCGATCGCAAAGAGAATCTCGCCACCATCACGATCAACCGCCCCGACAAGCTGAACGTGCTGAACGCCGACACGGTCGCGGAGCTGGACGCGGCGTTCCACGAGCTGGCCGCGGACGACGCCGTGCGCGGCGTGATCCTCACCGGCGCGGGTGACAAGGCGTTCGTCGCCGGCGCGGACATCGGCGAGCTGTCGCGGATGGGCCCGCTCACGGGCGTGGAAGTGTCGCGGCGCGGGCAGGAGACGCTGCGCTTCATCGAGAAGCTGACCAAGCCCGTCCTGGCCGCGGTGAACGGCTTCGCGTTGGGCGGCGGGCTCGAGCTGGCGCTGGCCTGCCACATGCGCGTGGCCGGCGAGAACGCGCGCTTCGGGCTTCCCGAGGTCAAGCTGGGGATCATCCCCGGCTACGGCGGAACGCTGCGGCTGCCGCGGCTTATCGGCCGCGGCCGCGCGCTCGAGCTCATCCTCTCGGGCGAGATGATCGACGCGCAGGAGGCCTACCGCCTGGGGCTGGTGAACCGGGTGGTGCCTGCGGGCGGGCTGCTGGCGACAGCGGAACAGTTGTTGCGCCGGATCGCCGCCAACGCTCCGGTCGCCGTCGCGTTCGCGCTGCAGTCGGTCGACCGGGGCCTCGACACCACGCTCGACGACGGGCTGGTGCTGGAGGCGAACCTGTTCGGCCTGCTCGCCGCGACCGAGGACATGCGCGAGGGGATGCAGGCCTTCCTGGAGAAGCGGCC
>JACQPS010000125.1 GCA_016207445.1 Gemmatimonadota bacterium
ACGGCGCACCCTGGCTCCGGGACGTGCGTGCAGGAGCCGCCGAAGCGGCATGCGCCGAGGTAGGGGCGGAACTCCGGAAAACAGAAGTCGAGCTCGTCCAGGGGAACGCCCCAGAGGCCGAGCTCGCGCAGGCCGGGCGTGTCGGCCACGTGTCCGCCGCAGCGGAGCGGAAGGAGCTCCGCGGTCACGGTGGTGTGTCGTCCCTTGACCACGGCCTCGCTGAGGTCGGCGGTGCGCAGCTGGAGGCTGGGCTCGAGCGCATTCAGCAGACTGGACTTGCCCGCGCCGGATGGGCCCGTGAATACGCTGACGCGGCCGCACAGGCGCTCGCGCAACGCCTCGATTCCCACGCCGCGCGGGACGCTGGTGTAGAGCAGTCCGTACCCCGCATCATGATACGGAGCGAAGCGCGCCCGCACGTCGTCCGCGGACACCAGGTCGGTCTTGTTCACCACGATGAGCGCGGGCAGATCGTTCGCCTCGGCGAGCACCAGGAAACGGTCGAGCATGCGCAGCCGCGGCTCGGGCCTGGCCGCGGCGAAGACCGCGACCATCTGGTCCACGTTGGCCACCAGGACCTTCGCCCGCCCTACACGAAATCCCGGAGCGCGCCGGACGAGCTGACTGTGCCGCTGCTCGACCATCTCGATGGTGGCGCCGCCGGTGCGCAGCTCGACCTCGACACGGTCGCCCGGGACCACGCGCTCGCCCGTGCGCTGCTCGAGCTTGAGACGCCCGCGCAGCGTGGCGGAGACGACGTCGCCGCCATCGAGCTCGACGTCGTAGACCCCTCCCGCCGCTTTCCGAACGATGCCACGCCGGCGCAGCGGGAGGGAATCGATCATGTGGGGGAAAGGAGGGGTTAGGCGGCGAAGCTCTCGAGGGCCGTGCCCAGCTCGCCCTCGCGCAGCCGCCGCAGCGCGCGATCGCGGAGCTGCCGCACGCGCTCCCGCGTCACGCCCAGCATGTTGCCGATCTCTTCCAGCGTGTGCTCCTTGCCGCCCTCCAGGCCGAAATACAGCCGGAGCACGCGCGCATCGCGCGGCGACAGCGTGTCCAGCGCCCGCTCGATGTGCTCGGCCAGGAGCCGCTCCTCGACCGCGAGCTCGGGCTCCGCGGCCTCCTCGCTGATGAAGCGCTCGACCAGCTTGCTGTCGTCCGTGTCGCCGATGGGCGCATCCAGCCGGATCTCCGCCGCGTTCAGCGTCTGGAGCTGCTCGACGACCTCCGGCGTAAGCCGCGCCGCCTCCGCGACCTCCTCGTGCGAGGGGTCGCGCCGCAGCTCCTGCTTCAGCCGCTCGCGCTCGCGGAAGATGCGCGCCAGGTCGCTCGCCCGGTTCAGCGGCACGCGCACCGTACGGCCCTGGTTGGCCAGCGCCGCCAGGATGGCCTGCCGGATCCACCACACCGCATACGAGATGAACTTCACGCCCTGGTTCGGATCGAACTTGCGCGCCGCCGTGACCAGTCCGACGTTCCCCTCCTGGATCAGGTCCACGAGCGACACGCCCCGGTTCTGGTACTTCTTCGCCACGCTGATGACGAAGCGCAGGTTCGCGCGCACCAGCCGCTGCACCGCCTCCTCGTCGCCCTTGCGCGCACGACGACCCAGCTCGATCTCCTCCTGCACCGTGATCAGCTCGTGCCGGCTGACCTCGCGCAGGTACTGATCGAGCGCAGTCTGCTCCTCGGCCGCACCGCCGCCGAACTCGCTCACCGGCGTCGCCCCGCGGCGCCGCCGCTTCCGCACTTCCGTCGCGCTTCCCATCAACGTCGGGCTGAACTCCGTGTCCGGATGTAGAGTCGGATCGGCAGAACGGCTCTCCATACCCGGACCAGGATGCAAGGAATCTGCCGATGAAAGCGCCCGCCGACTGCCTGCAGCCGACGGGCTTCACCCGTTTCTGCCGGCTCATGTAACACCCGAGGGCCGCCCCGGGTTCCCCGGGGGGCCCGGGATCGGGATGGGGATCGGGATCGGGATGGGGATTGGTGATAGCTGCAGGCGGGAATAGGGCTTGCACCCCTCGCAGCGAGGAGGTGAGGCAAAATGAGACATATTCCACGGGATGTCCGTGACAGCCACGGCGTCCCCAAGATCGACCAGCCGCTGAACCGGCCCGCGAGCGCACCGGCACGCCTGCGTACGCGC
>JACQPS010000129.1 GCA_016207445.1 Gemmatimonadota bacterium
CTCGCCGCGAGCACCACGATGCGTGCGCGCACGTGCCGCTCGGCGCCGGTTTTCGTGTCGATGTAGGCGACGCCGCTCACCAGACCGCGCTCATCCGCCGTCACCTCCCGGGCCATGGCATGCGTCACGAGCCTGAGCCGGCCGGTTGCGAGCGCCGGCTTGATCAGCACCTCGGGGCTGGAGAAGTTCGAGTTGGTGGGGCAGCCCCGGTAGCACTGGCCACAATAGTGACACGGCGAGCGCCCGTTGTGCGGCTGGGTAATGACCGAGAGCCTCGCCGGCACGCAGGGGATGTCCATGCGATCGCAGGCCTGCTTGATGAGCAGCTCGTAGCAGCGGGGTCGGGGCGGCGGGTGGAAGATGCCGTCCGGCTCGTTCGGCAAATTGATGGGCGCGCCGAAGACGCCGATGAGCCGGTCGATCTCGTCGTAGTACGGCTTCACGTCGTCGTACGAGATCGGCCAATCGTCGCCCAGTCCATCGCGGCTCCTGCGCTTGAAGTCGTGCGGCCCGAAACGCAGCGAGATGCGGCCCCAGTGGTTGGTGCGGCCGCCCAGCATGCGCGCGCGCCACCAGCGGAACTGCGTGCCGGGCGCGGTGGTGAACGGCTCGCCCTCGATGTCCCAGCCGCCGTCGCAGGCGTCGAACTCGCCGAACGGCCGCTGCTTCGTGGACGCGCCCCGCCGTGGCGACTCGTAGTTCCACTTGAACATCACGCTGTCGACCGTGGCGTACCAGGATCCGCCCGCCTCGAGCAGCACCACGTTCGCGCCGGCCCTGGTCAAGGCGTAGGCGGCCATGCCGCCACCCGCGCCGGAGCCTACAATGCAGACGTCGTAGATCGTCCGCTGCGGACGCACCTGAATCACCTTACCTCCTCGCGTGTCCGATGCCGCACCGCTGGGCTGCCGAATTGTTTCACCGCAAAGCACGCAAAGACCGCGAAGGTTTCGTCGCGCGATACCGCGGGCCCAGCGAGAAGTGAAACTTCAATCTTGGAGTTTTGGTTGCCCGGCTCCGCTGGGTTCTGGCGCTGGAGACCTGCGCGTTCTCTGCGTGCTTTGCGGTGAATGGTTTTTTTCGAGCTCGCGCGCCCAGATGTTCCGGAACCGAACCGGCTGGCCGTGGTCCTGGAGCCTCAGCGGCAGCCGCTCGGCGTGCGGCGTGTAGGGCGGCCGCGCCCGGTGTGCCGTCGGTCCGGTCAGCTCGATGTCGCCGTGCACGAGCACGCCGTTGTGAAACACGGTCATGCGCGCGGGCCGGAGGAGCTTGCCGTTCGCATCGAAGCGCGGCCCGTGAAACACGGTGTCATAGCTCTGCCACTCGCCCGGCGCGCGGCTGGCGTTCACCCGCGGCGGGAACTGTCCGTAGATGGCGCCGGCCTGGCCGTCCGGGTAGGTCGGGTTGCGGTAGGAGTCCAGCACCTGGATCTCGTAGAGACCCATGAGGTAGACGCCGCTGTTGCCGCGGTCCTGACCCGTGCCGGCCGGCGGCGCGGGTGTCGCCCACTCGATGTGGAGCTGCACGTCGCCGAGCTCGCGCACGGTCGCGATGTCACCCGTGCCCGGCCCGACCTCCATGGCTCCATCCGCGATTCGCCAGCGCGCCGGGCCGCCGGCGGTCGAGTGCCAGCCGGAGAGATCCCGGCCATCAAAGAGGACGATCGCGTCCGATGGCGCCGGGAGTGCTGGCGCCGGCGGCCCTGGGTTCACGATGCTCGGCTGCGGCCGCTCCAGGGAGTGGATCGGCCACGACTGTGTTGCCTGTGCCCTGAGACTCATTCCGAGCCCGGCGGTCGGGACGGCCGCCAGGGCGACCAGCGCCACGGATCTTGCCCGCAGAGGGTGCACGCGCGAATATGTCTGGGAAGGAACCACTTCCGGCAACCTAGTCGTCCGCGCACAGGGGCGCAACGCGCCCCCCAGACCGCGCGCCCACCCGCCTGGATCGAGCGCCATGGATTGGAGTCGCAGTTCCCGCCCTCGGCTGCGCACGGCCCGCCGTGCTCGACTGCGCCTGCGCGGCGTGGCGTGGACGGCGCTCGCGATCGCGCCGCTCGTGGGCGTCAGTATCCCGTCCACGGGAACGATCGAGGGGCGGCTCGTGTTGAGCGAGCGTCCCGCACGCCGGGTCGCGGCCGGCTACGCCGGAGCGGGCGCCAGTGCGCACGCGGTGCCGAGCATCCCGAGCGTGGTCTACCTCGTCGGCCCGGTCGCAGCCGCAGCGCCCCGCCGCGTCGCCAGCGCGCGGCTCGCGCAGCGTGACACGGCGTTCGACCCCCCGCTCCTGGTGATCCCGGTCGGCACGACGGTCGCATTTCCGAACCAGGACCCGTTCTTCCACAACGTCTTCTCGTACTCGAGGGTGAAGCGCTTCGATCTCGGGCGCTATCCGCGAGGCGAGTCGAAAGCGGTCACTTTCGATGAGGCCGGCGTGGTCCGCGTCTTCTGCGAGGTGCACAAGTGGATGCGCTCGGCCATCGTCGTCGTCGAGAATCCCTTCTTTGCCGTTCCTGACGCCGACGGCGCCTTCTCGATTCCCGACGTGCCCGAGGGCCGGTATCGGCTCGCCGTCTGGACCGCCGATCGGGGCGAGCGCACGGTCGACGTGCGGGTGCCGGCCGGCGGCCGCGCGCGCGTCGAGATCCAGCTCTGATCCATGCGCATCGGCTTCCGCGCGAAGCTCCTGGTCGCGCTCGCGGGCACCGTCGGCCTGCTGCTCGCGGGCACGCTGGTCTCGATCCGACTCGAGACGCGGCGGCAGCTCGAGCGCGCGGTGACGCAGGCGACGGAGCGATCCCGCGCGGCGTTCAGCGAGTCGGAGCGCTTCTGGCACACTCAGCTCGAGCGCCTCGGTCTGCGTCTGGCCGGCAGTGTCCGCATCCCGGCGGCGCTGCAGGCGGCGATCGAGGCGGGCGATGCGGCCATGCTCGTGCCCGACGTGGAATACGAGCTCCAGCTGGCCGGCCTGGAGGGAATCCTCGTCGCTTTCACCGATGCGGACGGCCGCCCGGTCGCCGCCATCCTGGGCCGCAGCGCGCTCCGGGACCCGGCCGAGGCCGTGCCACCCTCCATCGTGCAGCGTGTGCTCGCGACTGGTGACCCGAGCGCGCGCGATTACCACCTCACGGCCGGACGCCTCTTCGCCGTACAGGCCGTCCCGCTCGTCCTGTTCGACAACCTGATCGGCACGCTCATCCTCGGATACCCGGTGAGAGGGGAGGACGCGCTGCGGCTGGGCAGCGCCACCGGCGGGGAGGTGTGCTTCGCGGTGAGGGACCGCTGCATTGTCGCCACGCCCGCTGCCGCGGCAGGGCTGCACGACCTCATGGCCACGGGCGGCGCGAGCGGCCATCGCTTCGTGAGCTGGCGCGACCAGCGCTGGGCTCTGGTCTCCGACCGACTCTACCAGGCCGGGACGCTGGATGGGCGGCGCGTGATCGCGATCCCGCTCGGCGCCGTGCTCGAGCCGTTCGGTCTGATCCAGCGGCGGGCGGCGCTCGCCGCGCTCGCGGCCCTGGGCCTCGCCATCGGGATCGCGCTCGTGCTCTCGCGCGGCCTGGCGCGTCCCGTCCGCCAGCTCGTCGCCGCGACCGAGCGCGTGCGCCGCGGCGACTACGGCTTCCGCGTGGATGTGAGCTCGCGCGACGAGCTGGGAACGCTCGCCGGCGCGTTCAACGACATGACCGCGGGCCTGCTCCTGAAGGAACGTTACCGCGGGCTGCTGGACAAGGTCGTCTCGCCCGACGTCGCGGAGGAGCTGCTGCGCGAGGAAGTCCGGCTCGGCGGCGAAAGCCGGGAGGTCACCACGCTCTTCGTGGACATCCGCGGCTTCACCTCCCTGACCCAGGGAATGGAGTCGCAGGATGTGGTGACGCTGTTGAACGAGTACGCCGCGCGCACGGGCGCCGCTGTCGAGGCGGAGGGCGGCGTCGTCGACAAGTATGTCGGCGACGGCATCATGGCTCTGTTCGGCGCGCCCATCGCCCGCGGCGATGAGGCGCTGCGCGCGGTCCGCGCCGCGCTCGGCATCCGCGCCGCGCTCGCGGACCTGAACGCGGAACGGAGCGCCCGGGGCGAACCGACCATCCGCGCCGGCATCGGCATCAGCACGGGCATCGTGGTCGCCGGCAACATGGGTTCGGCGCACCGGCTCAACTACACCGTGGTGGGCACGCCCGTGAATCTGGCAGCGCGGCTGTGCGATGCGGCCGCGCCCTCGGAGATCCTGCTGTCCGAGGAGACCTATGCGCGCGTGCAGCAGGCCGTGCGGGCGCGGCCTCTCGGCGCCCGCGACATCAAGGGCTTCTCGAGCCCGGTCGGCGTCTTCGCGCTCGATAGACTGCGCGAGGAGTCCGCGCCGCGCGCCGGCGTCATCGCGACGGCCCTGGTCACGTTGCTCGTTCCCGTGCAGGCGAGCGCACAGCTCCCGCTGGATCCGCCCACGCTGGCGGAGCGCGGCATCCGTTACGTCTCCGCTTCCGGCTTTCTCGAGATCGTGCCGAGCGGGCGGCTGGATCTCGAGGGCTACTTCCCGCAGGAGAGCCCGCCCTGGCTGATTCCGGTGCAGGGATCGTTCGTCGCGCCGCGCCTCCGCTTGATCGTCGAGCTCTTCGCCGGCGAGCACGTCGCCGGCTTCGCCGAGCTGCGCGGCGACCGCGGCGAGGAGCCCTCCAGTGGGCGGCTGCAGGCGCGCGTCGAGCAGGCGTTCGTGCGCGTGACGCCCTGGCGCGGCCGGGAGCTGCACCTGCAGGCCGGCAAGTTCGTCACGCCCTTCGGGGACTACGCGCAGCGCCACCACACCGTATTCGATCCGCTGATCCGCCCGCCGCTTCCGCACGATTACCGGACCATGGTGTGTGGGCCGCTCGCGCCCGGGTCCGTGGACGGCTTCCTCGGTTGGAAGAACAAGGTGCCGATGGACTTCCGGCCGCTGGGAGCGCCGGTCGTATGGGGGGTGCCGTATCAGTTCGGGGCGCTCGCCTTCGGCAAGGCCGGCCGCCTGTCCTTCCGTGTCGCCGCCCTGAGCAGCGCACCGTCGAGCGAGCCCGAGGAGTGGGATCCGCGGCTCGACCAGGAGCGGAACCCGTCCGTGGTCGCCCACCTGGGTTGGCAGCCGCTCCCGGAGCTCGCGCTGGGCGCGTCGTACAGTCAGGGCCCTTTCATGAGCGAGGAGCTGAAGGCGCCGCTGCCGGCGGGCACGAGCGTGGACGACTTCGATCAGGTTCTGTGGGGCTTCCACGCCGCGTTTCAGCGTGGCTCTGCTCAGCTGAGAGGCGAGCTGTTTCTGGACGACTGGCATGTCGCGAACGTCCCGCAGGAAGTGCGCGACGTCTCCTATTATCTGGAAGCCGTCCTCACGCTCGCCCCGGGCCTCTACACCGCCGCGCGTTACAGCGCCATCCACTTCAACGAGCTCACGCGCTCCGATGGGCGGCGCGAGCCGTGGGACTACGACATACGCCGCTGGCAGCTCGGCGCCGGTTATCGCCTCGCCCGCAACCTGGGCGTGCGCGCCGAGTACGCCTGGAACCGCGCACTCGGCCCCGTCGATCCGCGCGACGACCTCGCTTCCGTTCAGGCGTGGTGGTTGTTTTGACCGGATCCGACGGCGCCTGGCAGCCACTCTCCCGAGGAGTCGTATCATGAACGACCGGACCTCCCGTCGCCGCTTCGTCAAGCAAACCGGCGCCATGCTCATCGCCGGCGCGATCGGATCCCGCGCCTACGGCAAGACGCGGGTGCTCGAGCTCGTACCGCGTCACGAACCGCCCGGGCCACGCTCGCCCAACGACAACATCCGCATTGCCACGCTGGGGCTGGGCCTGATGGGGAAGGGCGACACGGAGACGGCGCTCAAGGTCCCGGGCGTCGAGCTCGTGGCCGTCGCCGATGTATACGACGGCCGGCTCGCCCGCGCGAAGGAGCTGTGGGGCGACAAGATCTTCACGACCCGCGACTATCGCGAGATCCTGGCGCGGAAGGACGTGGACGCGGTGATCATCGCGACGCCCGACCACTGGCACGCGCAGATGGCGATCGACGCCATGGCGGCCGGCAAGGATGTCTATCTGGAGAAGCCCATGGTGCACGAGCTGGCCGAGGGCCAGCGCATCATCGAGACGCAGCTCCGGACGAAGCGCATTCTCCAGGTCGGCAGCCAGCGCGTCAGCTCGATCATTTACGCGAAGGCGCGCGAGTTGCTGAAGGCCGGCGCGATCGGCGAGCTCAATCTGGTCGAGGCGGCCTGGGAGCGGAACTCGCCGCTCGGCGCCTGGCAGTACTCGATCCCGCCCGACGCGTCGCCCGCCACCATCGACTGGGACCGCTTCCTCGGCAGGGCGCCCAGGCGGCCGTTCGAGCCGATCCGTCTGTTCCGCTGGCGCAACTACCGCGACTACGGCACGGGCGTGCCGGGCGATCTGTTCGTGCACCTGTTCTCGGGGATTCACTACGTGCTGGACAGCCTGGGGCCGACGCAGATCATGGCGCAGGGTGGGCTGCGCTTCTGGGAGGACGGGCGGGACGTGCCCGACGTGGTGGTCGGGCTGTACGACTACCCCGAAGCCAGGGCGCACCCGGCGTTCAACATCGTGCTGCGCGTCAATTTTGCCGCGGCGGGCGGGAGCGAGGAAGCGTTCCGCTTCGTCGGGCCGGAGGGCATCCTGACCGTGAGCCAGAGCGGCGTGACGCGGACGCGCGTGCCGAAGCGGATGGAGCCCGGCTACACCATCGACACGTTCCCGAAGGCCGTTCAGGAGCAGTTCCTGAAGCAGTACCGGGAGAAGTACCCGGAGCGAGCGCCCGAAATGGCCGCGCACGAGGACGAGCGCTACGTCCCGCCCCGCGGCTACGATGACCGCCTCGACCACTTCAAGAACTTCTTCGCGGCGGTGCGGTCGCGGCAGCCGGTGGTCGAGGACGCGGCGTTCGGGATGCGCGCCGCCGGACCCGCGCTCGTCACCAACCTGAGCTACACCGACGAGCGGGCGTACGCCTGGGATCCGGTCGCGATGAAGGTGGTGCAGCCAGCGGCAAGTTAGGATCGTCGAAACTGCGGGTGTGGGTTATCGGGGTCAGGCGACTTCGGGCGGGGCCCGCAGTCAATAAATGGCCGCCAGCTCCTCGCGCACCCGCTCGAGCAGTCGCTTGGTCGCGCGGATGCCCTCGTCCTCGCTGAGCCGGTCGCCTTCGTACTCGATGCCGACGTAGCCGCGATACCCCGCATCGAGAACGATCTTCATCATGCGCCGGTAGTTGGTGCGGGTCTCGTTCCCCTCCGCATCGAAGTCGTGGCTTTTCGCGCTGACGGCGCGGGCGAAGGGCATCAGCTCGGCCACCCCCTTGTAGCGGTCGTACCACTCCTCGGGCTGGACGCCGGGGGCGCTCAGGCGGAAGTTGCCGAAGTCCGGGAGCGTTCCCGCACGGGCGTGGTGCACGCGGCGGATCACCTCGGCGAGCCAGACGCCGTTGGAGGAGAGCCCGCCGTGGTTCTCGACGATGACGTTGATCGCGTGGCCGTCGGCGAACTCGCAGAGCCGGCGCAGGCCGTCGGCCGCCAGCCGCATCTGCTCGCTGTAGGACCCCGCGCTGCGCGCGTTCACCCGGATCGAGTGACACGCCAGGAACCGCGCGGCCTCGACCCAGCGGGTGTGGTTCTCAACGGCCTGCCGGCGGCGCGCGTCATCCGGGTCGCCCAGGTCGCCCTCGGCATCGCACATGATGAGCAGGCTGCGGACGCCGGCGTCGTCCGCTCGAGACTTCAGCTCGCGCAGGTAGCGCGTGTCCCGCGCCCGCTCCTGGAAGAAGGTGTTCACGTACTCGACCGCATCCAGCCCGTAGGCGTTCCGGGCAGTCGCGGGGAAGTCGAGCGGATCGAGCGCGCCGGCCCGTAACGTCCGGTGCAGCGACCATTCGGCCAGTGAGATGCGGAAGAGCGGGTCCCGCGCGGGAGTGGGCGCGGGGGAGGGCGCGCCCAACCAGCCCACGCCGGCGGCGAGGGCCGCGGCGCGCTCGAGGAAATCGCGGCGGCTGAGGATCACGGGTTCAGGCGCCTGATGCGGATGTTGCGGTACCAGACGAGATCGCCATGATCCTGCAGGCCGATGTGCCCGCGCGCGGCGATCCCGTACAGCGGCCACTCCGCGAACTTGCTCTTCGCGACGCGCGCCTTCCAATCGTCGCTCCATTGCTCGTAGTCGACGATCTTCTTTCCGTTGAGCCAGTGCTGGACGCGCGCGCCGCGGGCCACAATGCGCGCGTGGTTCCACTCGCCCGCCGGCCGGCTCGCGTCGACCGCCGGCGCGTACAGCGCGTAATTCGCGCCGGCCGAGGTCAGAGCGCTTCGGCCGTCGGGGTGCCCGGCGTTGTCCAGGACCTGGTACTCCGCCCCACTCCAGTAGATCTCGTCGTACTGCTCGGTCGCGCGGTAGAAGATACCGCTGTTGCCGCCCGGCGAAGCCTTCCACTCGAGCTCGAGCTCGAAGTCGCCGAACTGCTCCCGCGTGATGAGGTCGCCGCCGCCCTCTCCCGGCACGAAGGCCAGCACGCCGTTCTCGGTGCGCCAGCCCGCCGGCACATCCTGCCGGCGGAACCCGCGCCACCGCCCCAGGTCGGTCCCATCGAACAGGACCTGCCAGTTCTGCTCGGGTCGAGCGGCGGGCCGATCGTTCATCTGGTCTCCCGGCACGGAGCAGGCGCCCAGGGCGCACACCGCGATCGCGAGCGCGCTGAGGCGCAGGTTGGAGAGACCGCTCACGTGCCGCGGCCCGGGTCGGCGGCGACCGCCGGCGTCGCCCCGGGAATGGCCGCCGGCGCGGCGGCCGGCACCCGGTCGCGGAA
>JACQPS010000007.1 GCA_016207445.1 Gemmatimonadota bacterium
GCCGAGCATGTAGCCCCTGACCTCGTAATTGCCACGGCCGAACCGGTGGCGGAAGTCGACGCCGCCCGCGTACGCCGCCGAGCGCAAGAAGTCCAGCGCATCGTCGTCCAGCTTCCGGTGGGTCCCCGTGACGATTGCGCCGACCGTGCTCTCGCCGGCGCGGAAATCCTTCTTCGCCCGCAGCATGGCATAGTTGGTCAGCGGCTCGACCAGCGCGGAGCCGCGGCGGCCCCGCGCGTCGGACGTGCGCGCGTACTCGGCGCCGGTCAGCGCCTCCAGCACGCCGATGGACCAGCCGCCGCGCGTCTTGCCCGAGACTTTGGCGGCGCCCAGGATGGTCGTGCCTTCGGGCGCGTCGACGTGGCCGTCATCCAGCTCCACGCTGCGTTGCGGCGCCCGCCCGATCCGGCGCGAATAGAAGAGCTGCTGACTGCCGCCGTCGCCGGGCTCGATGCCGAAGCGGAAGATATCGGAGCCCTCGACGAAGAACGGGCGGCGCTCGGAGAAGAATGTCTCGTACGCGCTCAGGTTCACGACGGACGGGTCGGCCTCGACCTGGCCGAAATCGGGGTTGACCGTGGCGCTCAGCGTAAGGTCCGAGGTGAGGCCGTACTTCACGTCCGCGCCGACCGACGCGTACGGCTCGGTGCGGTCGTAGAAGGGATTCCCGGCCTCACCGGGCGCACGCGTGACGCGCGCAACCGAATAGGGAAGCGCCTCGAGCCGCCGGGGCGCCCGCAGTCCCCTCAGCCCCTCGAGGTACCCGAATTGGGAGACGACGCCGGGCGCATCGGGCAGTAACGGGCTCCAGAACGCGAATTCCTGCGTGCGAGCGATGCGGCGGGCGAAGGTGATGCCCCAGACACGTTCCTCCGCGCCCTGATCCGCGCTCGCGCTGAAGCGGAGCTGCGAGAGCGGGATGCGCATCTCCGCCGTCCAGCCGAGCGCGTCGACGTCGGCGGCCACATCCCACACGGGGTCCCAGCCGCCGTCCTCGCGCTGCCCGTCTTCCGACATGAAGGAGTCCAGCTTCACGCCGCGCGGATTCACGGCGAAGATGAACGCGGTGCGCCGGTCGTTGTAACTGTCCAGCCCCACGTAGAACCATTCGGAATAGACATCGTTGTCGCGGCGGGCCAGGCGCGCTACGATGGAGTCCGGCGTCCGATCGAACAGCCGGGCCGCCACGTAGATGGCGTCGTCGTCATACAGCACGCGCACCTCGGTCTGCTCCGAGGCGGCCTCGCCCGGCTTCGGCTCCAGCGTCGTGAAGTCGCTGGCCACCTGCGCCTGCGCCCAGACCGCTTCATCGATGCGGGCGTCGATGACCGGCGGCGCAGCCGCGCGCACGGCCATCATCCGGCGCGGCGCCGGCCGCCCGGCCTTGAGGTTCGCGGAGGCCGATTCCGCCGCCGGGGCGGGCGTGGCGGCGTTCTGCGCCTCGAGCGAAGGCGTGAAAAACAGGAGAAGGATGAGAACCAGCGCGGAACCGATGCCTTGCCGCATGAGCTGCTCCACCGGTGAGATCGAAGACGGAGACACGGGGCGGCCCCCGGCCGGCCCGCACTCCCCTACGGACCGCCAAGGGCCGCGGTTTCAGCGAATGCCAGAGCTGCTGCCGCCCTGCGGTCCCGCAACTGATGCAACGGACCGCAGCCGCGGTTTCAGCTAATGCCAGAGCTCCGCTTTGCCAAGGGCCAGGCCCTCGGGAACGACTACCTGGTCGTGGACGCGGCCGACCTGCCGTGGCCGCTCACGCCGCCCCGCATCCGGGCCTTCTGCGACCGGCACCGCGGCGCCGGCTCCGACGGCATTCTGGTCGCGGAGCTCGCCCGCGGCATCCGCCTGCGCATCTACAATCCCGACGGCAGCGAAGCGGAGAAGAGCGGGAACGGGCTGCGCATCTTCGCCGCGTACCTGCACGGCCGCGGACTGGTGGGCCAGGACTGGTTCGAGGTCGAGCTGGTGCGGGACCGCGTGCGCCTGCGCGTCGAGCGGACCCTTGCCGGCGGCGTGCTGGACGTGGCGGCGGAGATGGGACGGCCATCGTTTCGCGGGGACGACGTCGGCTTCCGACCCGTCCCGGGCGACGTGATCGAGCACGAGCTCGAGCTGGCCGGCGGCGAGAAGGTGCGCGTGCACCCTGTCTCGCTGGCCAACCCGCATTGCGTGGTCTTCCCGCGCGAGTTGCGCCGGGAAGACTTTCTGCGACAGGCGCCGCAGCTCGCCACCCACGCCGCCTTCGCGGCCGGAACCAACGTCCAGTTCGCGCGCGTGCTCGGCCCGGACCGGCTCGAGGCCTGGATTTACGAGCGGGGAGCGGGGGAGACGCTCGCCTCCGGATCCAGCGCCTGCGCGGTGAGCGCGGTCGCGGCCCGGCTCGGCCTCGTTGCCGCACGCCGCCTCACGGTCGAGATGCCCGGCGGTCCCGTGCAGATCGACCTCGCCGCGGATGGAATGGTGCAGCTGCGCGGCCCCGCGCAGATCGTCTATTTCGGCGGCATCGCGGCGGGTGTGGTGGAGGAGTGGGGACGGTTGTGAGTTGGAAAACCGAGCAAAGACGCAAAGGACGCAAAGGGCGCAAAGAACAGACTCTTACAATTTCAAACACTTTGCGGGTCTTTGGCTCTTTGCGGCTTTGCGGTTGCTTTTCCTTCCATGACGCACCGCCATCCCTACGTTCGCACCCGGCTCAGCAGGATCACCGCCGAAAAGATGAAGATGCCATTCGGGAGCCAGGCGGCCAACATGGGCGGCAGCGCGCCCGTGGTCCCGGCCGCGCCGGCGATGCGGAACAATCCCAGATAGAGGATGGTGATGGCGAGGGAGATGCCCACGCCATAGGCGGGGCCGCCTCGCTGGGTCGAGGTCGCGAGCGGCGCCGCGAACAGGATGATGATGAGCGTGGCGATCGGGATCGAGATCTTCTGCGCGCGCTTGACCAGGAGCTCGAGCGGCCGCCCGCCCGACCGCTCGATGATATCGATGAAGCTGCCCAGCTCGGTGTAACGCATCTCGTCCGGATCCTTCGGCTCGGCCAGCAGCTGCTCCGGCGTTTCCGTGAAGCGCAGCGGCTGGAGCCGCCCGAACCGGAACGTCCGCTCCTGGCCCGCCCCCGCCAGCAGCCGCACGTACCCCTTCTCCAGCGTCCAGCGGCCGGTCGAATCGTACTGCGCCTCCTGGGCGACGACGTGCACGGCCGGCACCACCGGCTCCGCGCCCTCCCGCTCCACCCACAGCCCGTGGATGCGCCCGCTCTCGACGTCGAGCCGGCGCACGGCGAACACGCGGCCATCGCGCGCGCGGTAGACGAAGTCGGTGCGGGCCGAGCGCATCCGCCCCTTCTCCCCGAGCGCCTGGGCGCGCAGCCGCGTCGTCACCGGCACGAGCTCCGACAGCCCGAGCGCCACGACGGTGAGGCCCACGCCCAGCACGGGCAGCGGCAGGAGCAGCCGGTAGAAGCTGACGCCGCCCGCCTTGGCCGCCGCCACCTCCGAGTGTCGGGTCATGCCGTTCACCGTGAAGATGGTCGCGATCAGCGCGGCGATGGGGAAGGCGTACAGCACGAAGAGCGGGAACTGATACAGGTAGCTGAGCGCGACCTTCCCGGGCGGCAGCCCCCGGTCCAGGTACGTGTCCAGGTGATCCGTGATATCCATGAGGATGAAGAGCAGCGGCGCTGCCAGGGCGAAGAGCGTGAACAGGCGCAGGAACTCGCGCCCGACGTGCCGGTCCAGGATGCGTGTCACCACGAGCGCCCCCGCAGCCCCCGCACCGGCCGCCCCGCCAGCGTGCGCAGCGAGTCCCACAGGTCATCCCAGCCGCCGCCGCGCGTGGTCGCTATCTCTCGGCCCAGCCGGGTCAGCGCCCACACACCGGAAGCCAGGAACACCGCGTTCACCGCCCACATGGCCCAGAACGGCGAGACCATGCCCTTGTCGGACAGGTTCTCCCCGCCGATCAGCCCCATGTAGTAGACCGTGAAGATGGTGAGCGAGGCCGCGATGACCATTCCCACGCCGCCGCGCGGGAAGCGCACCGCCAGCGGCGCGCCGATCAACACGAACACGATGCACGCGAACGGGATCGCGTACTTCTTGTGGTATTCCACCGCGTACGCGTTGATGCGCTGCCCGATCAGCTCCGCGCGTGCCTCCAGCGTGCGCAGCTCCAGCGCGGTGCGGCGCGTCGGCTCGTCCGGCTCGCGGCTCCCGGCCAGCGGCCGCACCGGGCTCGGCCAGGCCCGCGCCGGCGGGGCCGCCCGCGCCGCCGAATCGCCCGGCCCCGCCAGCGCGCGCCGCACCGCCTCCACGCTGTGCTGCGCCGCCTGCGTGCGCACGTCCCGCAGCTCGCGCCGCCCCGCCGCCACTTCGGCCGCCAGCATGTCGAGCGACATCTCGCGATCGCTGCGGTAGCCGCTTTCCAGCGTGCGCTCGAGCTCGTTGCCGATGTCGCGGATGCGGATGAGCTGCCGGTCGAAGAAGACCCGCTGGAACTGCTCGGGCTCGCCGCCCTTCACGTCGTGGATCCAGCCATCATACAGCGTCAGGAACAGATCCGTCCGCTCCCGGTTGAATGCCATGCGCCCGCTGTCGGCGTAGACGCTGCGGTCGCGCCCGGGCTCGCTCAGGTCGTAGATGACGACGTCCTGCAGCCGGTTCGTCGCCGGATCGATCTGCGCCGCCTGCAGATAGTAGCGGGTGCGCAGATCCCCCGACTCGATCTCGTTGATCATCTGCTCCTTCAGCTCGAGCGTCGGGCTCTTCCGGCCGATGTCCACCAGCAGCTTGGCCAGCCGGTGATTGGTCTCCGGCAGCACGCGGTCGTTGAACCAGAGCATGGCGGAGGCGAGCGCGGCGCCGGCCAGGATCACCGGCACCAGCAGCCGCACCAGGTTCAGGCCGTTCGCTTTCAGCGCCGTGATCTCGTTCTCGGCGGTGAGCTGACTGAAGGTGTACAGCACGGCGACCAGCACGGCCATGGGCAGCGTGAGCGCCACGATGTGCGGCACCGACAGCAGGAACACCTCGGTGATGACCGATGCGGGCAGCCCCTTCCCAGCCAGCTCCTCGAGCCGGCGCGCGACCGTGTTGATGAGCAGCATTCCCGTCAACACCGTGAGCGCGAAGAGGAACGGGCCCAGGTGGGCCCGCAGCAGGTAGCGCGTCAGGATCCGCATGCGTCTCGCGTTCAGATTCGGAGGCTGGTGAGCTATACCCGAAACCGAACTCTCCGGTCCTGGCCGGGAGAACTCCTCGAGCGCCAACGTCTTGGTGCGGCCGGCGACGGTTTCACGCGGAGACGCCGAGACGCGGAGAGAACGGATTCAAGAAACCGTGTCCGTCGCGC
>JACQPS010000126.1 GCA_016207445.1 Gemmatimonadota bacterium
CGAGCTTGACCGGTGCGAAGTTCAGGATGCCGCGCACGCCGGCCCGCACCACCCGGTCCACCACCCGTTGCGCCGCCTCCGCCGGAACCGCCACGATCACGATGTCGATCTGCTCCGCCCGCAATGACGCCTCCAGCTCCACGTCCGCACGGACCACCAGCCCTTCCCAGAGCTGCCCGACCTTGCTGGCATCCGCGTCGAAGACCGCCTCGATGTAGAACCCTTGACGCCGGAAATCCTGGTAGCCGAACAGTGCCGCCCCGATCTTGCCCGCGCCCACCAGCGCCACGCGCCAGCGCCGGCTCAGCCCCAGGATCGAGCGCAGCGCCGCCCGCAGCTCCGGCACGGAGTACCCCAGGCCGCGCTTGCCGAACGTGCCGAAGAAGGACAGATCCTTCCGCACCTGCGCGGCGCTCGTCCCGGACCGCCGCGCCAGCTCCTCGCTCGAGATGGTGGACGTACCGGCTGCCTGCGTCTCCGTCAGCAGCCGGAGATACAGCGAGAGCCGGCCCACCGTCGACCCCGAAACCTTCTTCATGGCGAGCGGTCGGGCGAGTTTGTGAAACGGTTCACAATCCCAAGCTACGCCGCGCGCGCAGTGGCGTCAATGCGCGCTGGCCGGGGCGCCGACCAGGCGGATTCTCAGCGTGGTAGCGTCGTTTTCTGGCAGCAGCAGCACCTGGCCGCCCAGAGCGCGGGCGAGCCGGCGCGCGATGGCCAAGCGGAGGCCGAGGCGCGGTACGGCCTCGGCGTCCGGCAGCGGGGCGGTGGCCAGCGGCGGCTCGGCCGGGAGCGCGGTTGGCCCCAGCTCCAGGGTCCAGGCGAGTGGACCCTCCACCCGCAGGACGGCGTGCAGCGTGGGCTGGCTGGCGGCGCGGATCGCCGAGGTGAATGCGAAATCCAGCAACTGGCGGAGCTTTTCGGGGTCGGTGTGGACGGCTGGGAGCTCGGGCGGCAGATCGCGGGTGAGCGTGAGGTTCCGCTCGGCGGCGGCGGCGGCGGCGGCGTCCAGCGCCTCGAACAGGATGCGGCGCAGGTCGACCGGCTGGAGATTCGGCTGCCGCGACTGCGCGTCCGGGCCGACCAGGTCCGTCAACCCGTCGATCAGGTGCGAGAGCTGCTCGCCGGCGCGGCCTAGGCGGCGCAGCGCTTCCCGCGCCCGCTCCGGCAACTCGCCGTACACGCCGTCGGCGAGCAGCTCCTGGTAACCGATCACCGCAGTCAGCGGCGTCTTCAGGTCGTGCGCGACAGCCCCGAAGAAGCGCGTCCGGCTCTGCTCTGCCAGCCGGCCCAACTCCTCCACCGCACGCAACTGAGTACGCAGCTCGGCCAGCTGCCTGCGCAGTGCCGCCTCCCGCAGCAACAGCACGACCAGCAGGAAAGCCAGCGCGAGCGCGACGGCGCCCAGCACGATCACGGCGCCCCCTACCCTACCGCACCGGCCGAAAGCGGCCGGAGCTCGGCGTCCTCGTGCGCCGCCGCCCGCTGACCCGCCTCGATGTCGACGCGCGACAACAGCAGGATGCCCGCAATGAAGAACGCGACCAGCGCCAGGATGCCGAAGCGACTCGTCCCCATCAACGTTCCCACGATGCCGAACACCGCCGGTCCCAGGATGCCGCCGAACCGCTCGAAGATGCTGAAGAAGCTGAAGAACTCCGACGACTTCGCCTTCGGGATCATGGTCGCGTAGAGCGAGCGGCTGAGTCCCTGCGCGCCACCCTGCACCAGCCCGACCGCGACCGCGAGCGCCCAGAAGTGCCAGGCCTCACGCACGAAGTAGCCCGCGATCGCGATCCCGGTATACACGGCGAGCGCCAGGTACAACCCGCGCCGGCGGCCGATCCGCCCCGCCAGCGCGCCGAACATGAAGGTGAACGGAATGCCCACGAACTGCACCAGCAGCAGGGCACCGATCAGCGCCCCCTGGCCGATGCCCAGCTCGGTGCCGTACACCGTGGCCATCTTCTGAATCGTATGAATGCCGTCGATGTACAGCCAGTACGCGACCAGGAACTTCAGCAGCTCGCGGTACTGCCGCAGCTCGCCCAGCGTTTCCCGCAGCCGCTTGAACCCGACCCGTACCGGGTTCACACGCGGCGCTTCGCCCGCCTCCAGGCGGCGCACGGGCTCGGCCACGTTGCGGAAGACCGGGATGGCGAAAAGAACCCACCAGACCGCGACGGTCAGGAAGACGGCGCGCGTCGCCGCGCCGGCGTCGGCGAAGCCGAAGCGCGCCGGCTGCGAGATCATGAGCGCGTTGATGGCCAGCAGCAGCCCGCCCCCCAGATATCCCATGGCGTAGGCGCCGGTCGATACGCGATCCACCTCGTCGCTGCGCGCGATGTGCGGGAGCAGCGAGTCGTTGAAGGTGGTGGAGCCGGTCACGCCCACGGCGGCGATCACGAACAGCCCGGAGCCGAGCAGCCACTCGCCGCGGGTGACGAGGAAGAGGCCCGCCGTCGCCAGCACGCCCATGCCCAGGAAGAAGGCGAGGAACCGCTTCTTCGCGCCCAGGTAGTCGGCCATCGCGCCGAGCACGGGCGCGGCGAGCGTGACCAGGAGCAGGCTGATCGAGTTCGTGTAGCCCCAGTAGGCACTGGCCACGTTCTTCGGCAGCGTCGCGGCCGCGACCGCGCTGTAGTAGATCGGGAAGACGGCGGCGCCCATCGTCGTCTCGAACGACGACTTGGCCCAATCGTACATCGCCCAGCTGCGCAGCTCCTTCCGGTGCAGGCCGAGCGTGTGCAGCAGGCCGCGCGATCGGGGCAACGTCACCGCGCCCTCCATGGCTCCTCCGTCGCGCGGAGACGCGCAGCCGTCTACGGCCCCGCGCCTCCACGCGTTCGCGGGCAGCCCGCCGCGCGCAGCGCCCGCGCGAGGCGGACGAACTCCTCGACGGAGAGGGTCTCCGGGCGCCGCCCCAGCTCGATGGCGGTCGCGCGCTCGAGGCTGTCCAGCTCTGCCTGCGCGAGTCCGTAGGCGGGGGCGCTGCGCAGGATCTTCTGCAGCTGCTTTCTGCGCCAGCCGAACGCCGCGCGCGTGAGCGTGCGCAGGTCGGCTTCCTCACGCTCGCTCAGCTCCGGCGGCCGATGCGGCGTGATGCGCAGCACCGTGGAATCGACCTCGGGAACGGGGCGGAACGCGCCTCTGCCGACGTGCAGCACGCGCTCGACATCGGCGACGGCGCGCACGCCGACCGAGAGCGCGCCGTACGCCTTCTCTCCCGGCGCCGCGAGCAGCCGGTCCGCGACCTCGCGCTGGACCATCACGACGGCTCTCGCCGGGCGCGCGCGCCGCTCGAGCAGGCGGAAGAGCAGCCGCGAGGTGATGTTGTACGGGATGTTGCCGATCACCTTCACGCGCGCCGGCTCGGGGAACAACGTCGAGAGATCCACCTCGAGAATGTCTCCGTGGACGACGTCGACGCCGCCGCTGCCGGCGAACTCCTGCCGCAGCGCCGCCGCCAGCCCATCGTCCAGCTCGACCAGCACCAGCCGCCGCACGGTGCCGGCCAGGTGACGCGTCAGCGCGCCGGTTCCCGGCCCGACCTCGAGGACCTCATCGTCGGGCGCCGGCTCCAGCGCGGCCACGATGCGGCGCTGGATGCCCGCATCGACCAGGAAGTTCTGCCCGAGCGACTTCTTCGGCCGCACCACGCTCAAGCGCGGACCAGCACCGCCGTCCGGTCATCGGCGGGGATGTCGGCCCGCTGGCTGGCGGCGAGCGCATACACGTGCTCGAGCACCTCGGCCGGCGCGCGCTCGCGCAGTTTGAGCACCTCTTCCAGCAGCCGGGCCTCCCCCGTGGGCGTGCCGTCGGTGGCGAGGGCGTCCGAGAGGCCATCCGTGAAGAGGCAGAGCAGGTCCTGTCCGCGCACCCACGGGACCTCGCGCTCGCCGTAGTGCGCGTACAGCTGCGTGCCGAGCGGCGGATTGCCCGCGCCCAGCCGCTCGGCGGCGCCGGTGGCCGGGATTCGGAACGCGTGCGGGTGTCCGGCGTTGGCGTAGCGCAGGCGGCCGCCGGCCGGGTCGAGCACGGCGTAGAAGAGCGCGAGCGACATTTCCGTGTTCTCGAGCTCCTGGATGAGCGCGTAGTGCACGCGCCGCAGCACGTCACCCGGTGGGCCGCCTTCCTGCGCGTAAATCGCGATGGCACTCATGGTCAGCGCCATGATCAGAGCGGCCGGGAAGCCGTGGCTGGAGACATCCCCGATCAGGATACCGAGCCGCTCGCCGGAGAGAGGAAAGAGGTTGTAGAAGTCGCCGCCCACCGCCTCGGCCGGCAGGCAGCGCGCGGCGACCTGTGCCGTGCCTTCCAGCTTCGAGCTGGATGGCAGCAGCTTCATCTGCAGGTCGTGCGCGAGCGCGTGCGCGCGCACGACCCGCGCCTGGCGCAGCCCCTCGCGCACCACCCCGTGCGTAACCAGCGCCGCCCCGAGCGGACAGGC
>JACQPS010000127.1 GCA_016207445.1 Gemmatimonadota bacterium
CGAGTGGGTCGTGGCCGGCGCGCACTCCGATGCCTGGAACGCCGGCGCCGGCGACAACGTGAGCGGCACCGCCTCCGTGCTGGCGGCGGCGCGCGCGGTCGCCGAGCTCGCGCGCGCGGGCGCGCGCCCGCGCCGCACCATCGTCTTCGCGACCTGGGACGCGGAGGAGTGGGGGCTCATGGGCTCGACCGAATGGGTCGAGGAGCTGGCAGCCGAGCTCGGCGCCAGGGCCGTCGCCTACCTCAACCAGGACGGCGTGGCGAGCGGGCCCACGTTCGGCGCGAGCGCCGCCCCCTCGCTCAAGCGGCTGGTGCGCGAGGCCAGCCGCGCGGTGCCGGCGCCGGAGGGCGAAGGCTCGCTCTACGAGGGCTGGCGCATGGCCGCACGACGCCCGGGGCCGGCGACGCCCACGCCCGATGTGCCGGAAGACCCCCGCACTTCCGAAGGCGACGACGTCGTCCTCGGAAACCTGGGCGGCGGGAGCGACTTCGCGCCCTTCTACAATCACCTCGGCATTCCGAGCGCGGGGTGGGGATTCGGCGGGGGCGGCAGCCAGTACCACTCCGCGTACGACACCTACGCCTGGATGGCGCGCTTCGGCGACCCGGGCTTCCACCGCCACGCGGCGAGCTCGCGCCTCGTCGCGGTCGCGGCGCTGCGGCTCGCGAACGCGGAGGTGCTGCCCTACGACTACGAGGAGTTCGCGCGCGAGCTGCGCGCGGTGGTCACGACGCTGAGCGATGAGGCGACGAAGGGCGGCCTCGCCGACGTCGGCCTGGCCGACCTCGACAGCGCCTTCGCCGCCATGGAGCGCGGCGCGCGGGAGCTCGCCGCGACGCGCGACGCGTGGCTCCGGCAGCCCGCCGGGCTGGCGAAGGCGGCGCGAGCCGTCGCCGACAAGGCCAACCAGCATCTGCTGCAGGTCGAGCGCGCGCTCACCCGCCCCGAGGGGCTGCGGGGCCGCCCCTGGTACCGCAACCTGATCTTCGCATCCGACTGGCGGAACTACTACGCCACCATCGCACTGCCGAGCGTGGCGGAGGCGATCCGCGAGCGGGACGCGGCGCTGGCCCGGAGCGAGGCGGAAGATCTGGCGCGAAGGGTGCGGTCCGCGACCATGCACATCGGCGCCGCCACGGCGGTGCTGCGCGGCACGGGCACTTCCTGAGGACGCGGCATGGGCGACTTTCGGCTGGGCACCATCTTGGGGCTCGAGATCCGCATCGACTTCTCCTGGTTCATCATCTTCTTCCTGATCCTGTGGAGCTTCACGGTCGCGGTGTTCCCGACGAACTTCCCGGGCCTCTCGCGCGGCGTCTACATCGCGATGGGTGCTGCGGGCACGCTCCTGTTCTTCGCTTCGCTGCTCGGGCACGAGCTCTCCCACTCGGTCGTGGCGCGCGCCAAAGGCATCCCGGTCGAGAGCATCACGCTCTTCATCTTCGGCGGAATGGCTCGCACCCGCATGGAGGCGGAGCAACCGGGCGACGAGTTCGTCATTGCCGGCGTCGGGCCGCTCTCCAGCCTCGCCATCGCTGCCTTCCTGTTCCTGCTCGCGTGGATCGGGCGGCAGGCGGGTTGGAGCCCCGCGATCACGGGGGTGGCGCAGTACCTCTCTTTCCTGAACGTGCTGCTCGCCATCTTCAATCTGCTTCCCGGATTCCCGCTGGACGGCGGCCGCCTCTTCCGTGCCATCGCGTGGAAGATCACGGGCGACCTGACCAAGGCGACTCGGCTGGCTTCCACGGGCGGGAAGTGGTTCGGCTACGGCCTGGTCGGGTTGGGCGTCTGGCAGGTGGTTCAGGGGATCGTGCTGGGCGGGTTCTGGCTGGTCTTCATCGGCTGGTTCCTGCGCAACGCGGCGATCTCCAGCTACCAGCAGCACCTGATTCGGCTGCTGCTCGAGGGTGCGCGCGCGGCCGACGCCATGACCCGCAAGCCGGAGACGGTCTCGCCGGATCTGACGCTGCAGCAACTCGTGGACGATTACTTCCTGCGCCGGCGCTACCAGGCCTTCCCCGTCGCGATCGGGGAGGAGCCGCTCGGCATCATCACGCTCGGGCAGGTGAAGGAGGTGCCGCGGGAGGAGTGGTCGCGGCGGAGCGTGCGGGATACGATGACCGCGGCGAGCGACACGGTGATCGTGCGTCCGGAGGAGTCGATGACGCGCGTGCTCGAGAAGATGGAGCGCTCGGGCGTGCGCCGCGTGCTGGTCGTGCGCGAAGGTCGCCTCGAGGGCATCCTCACCGCCGCCGATCTCACCGCGTGGCTCGAGCGCGTGCGGCAGCTCGAGCGTTGACAACCGATTTCACCGCAAAGGGCGCGAAGAGCGCAAAGCAGATTCCGGGAAATCGAGAACCAGCCGGCGAATACCATTTTTTAGTAAACGCACATTGAAGTTAATGAGCAGAGCGATATTGTAGCCGGCGAGCTTGAGGTATGTCAGCACCTGGGCGGAATGGATCGGCTCGAAGCGTTCTACCGATTTCACCTCGACAATCACGTGGCCGTTCACGAGCAGGTCGAGACGGTAGCCACAATCCATGCGCATGCCACGGTAGACGACTGGCATTGCCTTCTGCCGTTCGACGGTCAGTCCGCGTTGGACCAGCTCGTACGCCAGGCACGCTTCATACGTCGATTCCAGGAGACCCGGCCCGAGTTCTTGGTGAACGGCTATGGCCGCGCCAATGATTTGATCGGTAGGGTCATCGATCATGATTGTGTCGGCGCCGCGTTGAACGCGAACAGGATCACACGAGAGGTAGCGCGCGGGAATAGCTGATTGGGCAGGTCGCCGCGACCGGAATCGTGCCGAGGTGGCCGAGCCCATAAAGATGCCGGGTGAAACTTCATGAAAGGAAGTGCACGCGACGCTTGCTAGACACCGGATCTTCGCGGTCTTTGCGTCCTTTGCGGTGAAACAAAACGCATGAACGACCCATTCTTCATTCCCGCCGACCGGCTGCCGCCCGGCTTCGCCGAGCGACTCGGCCACGCGCCGGAGCACCCGGCCGAGCCGCGCCCCGCCGCCACGGCCGTGCTGTTGCGCGACGCCGCCGGCGGCCTGGAGGTGCTGCTGCTCCGCCGCCCCCAATCCGTCGGCTTCGTGCCCGGGGCGTACGTGTTCCCGGGCGGACGCGTCGACGACGCCGACGCCGACGCTCGCCTGATCGCGTTGAGCGACGCGGCGCCGCCCGAGCCGGAGGTGAAGTACCGGCACGCGGCGGTGCGCGAGGTGTTCGAGGAGACGGGCGTGCTGCTCGCGTACGACGCGCAGGGCCGCCCGGCGCCGGACGCGCACGATGCGCGGCTGGCGCGCTGGCGCGAGGCGCTGCTGCGCGAGGAGGCCGTGCTCGCGGACGTGCTCGAGGCGGAAGAGCTGCGACTGCGCCCGCACGCCCTGGTCTACGGCGCGCACTGGGTCACGCCCGTGGCCGAGCCGCGCCGCTACGACACCCGCTTTTTCCTGGCCGGCCTGCCGCCGGGCCGGTCCGTGCTCGCGGATCCGCGCGAGGTGACGGACGCGCTCTGGCTCGGGCCCGCGGACGCGCTGCGGCGCTTCCGCGCCGGCGTGCTGCCCATGGTGTTCCCGACCCTGAAGATGCTGGAGTCGCTCGACGGGCTCGGCGGCACGGACGAGGCGCTCGCCCGCTTCCGGGGGCGGCCCGTGCCGACCATGCAGCCGCGGCTGGTGCGCACGCCCGAGGGCGTGCGCATGGTGCTGGACTGACGGCCCCTGGCGCGGCGCCGTCAGATCATGAAACTTACCACCAGGATCACGAGCAACAGTACGGCGATCACGCTCATTTCCACGAGCGAGAGCACCACGGTCTCCGCCGCCGCCACCTGGGAGAGGCGGGCGGCCAGCGCGGTCCCCTTCACCATGAGCAGGAGCCAGAGGCCGATCGTCGCCAGCTCGAGCGCGTTCACGCCCCACACGAGCAGGGCTGATGCCTCGGGCCGCTCCTCGGCGAAGAGCGTGGTGTCGTACGCGGCGAACTCGAGTGGCACGATCACGGCCAGCAGCGGCAGGAACGGCCACGTCGCATAACCGAAGACCGCGTACATGCGTTCCGTCTCCGTGTCGCCGCGCAGCGTCTCGGCGCTCCAGGAGAGCAGCCCGCCGGCGAAGTAGAGCGCGACCAGGCCCCAGACCGCGCCGACGAGCAGCACGGCCAGCGCCGCGCCGGCGAAGCCGATCCGGTCGCCCAACCCGAATCCCTGGGCCGTGACGTACGCTACGTAGATCCCGGAGACCGCCGAAAAAACGAGCACCGCGCCCGACCTGCCACGCTCGAAGAGCAGCGGGTAGGTGCGCGTGGGGCGGCGCAGCAGCTCGAGCAGCTCGGCCGCCAGGGACGGAGGCGGGGACCGGGAGGGGAGCGCCGCGGACGACATGGCGACCTCCTTATGGGGGATGGCTGGACGAATTACCCAAACGCCGGCAGTTCTGCAAGGTTGAAACCATGGCCAAGCGCCGACCCGCGACAGTGGGCGAGCTCCGGGCGAGCGGCTATCAGCCCCGCTCCGTCAAGGACGAGATCCGCGCCAACGTGCTGTGCAAGCTGGAGCGGGGCGACACGCTCTTCCCCGGCATCATCGGCTTCGACGACTCGGTGGTCCCGCGCGTCGTCAACGCGCTGCTCGCGCGTCAGAACTTCATTCTGCTGGGGCTGCGCGGGCAGGCGAAGAGCCGGATCATGCGCCAGCTCGTCGATTTCCTCGATCCGGAGATCCCCGTGCTCGCTGGGAGCGAGACCAACGACGAGCCGTTCCGCCCGATCTCGAAGCACGGGCGCATGCTGGTCTCCGCGCACGGCGAGGCGGCGCCCATCGAGTGGCTGCCGCGGGACGCCCGCTTCGTGGAGAAGCTGGCGACGCCCGACGTCACCATCGCGGATATCATCGGTGACGTCGATCCCATCCGCGCGGCCCGCGGCGGCCACGTGCTCGCGGATGAGCTCACGATCCACTACGGTCTCTTGCCCCGGGCGAACCGCGGCATCTTCGCGCTGAACGAGCTGCCGGACCTCGCGGGCAAGATCCAGGTAGGGCTGTTCAACATCATGCAGGAAGGCGACGTGCAGATCAAAGGCTATCCGGTGCGGCTGCCGCTGGACGTGCTGCTGGTCTTCACGGCGAACCCGGAGGACTACACGGCGCGCGGCAAGATCATCACGCCACTCAAGGACCGCATCGGCGCAGAAGTGACGACGCACTACCCGGAGTCGGTCGAGATCGGCATGGCGATCACGCGGCAGGAAGCCTGGATCGAGCGAGGCGGCCGCGGCGTGTCGGTGCCGGAGTTCGTGGCCGAGGCCATCGAGCGCCTCGCGTTCCTGGCTCGGGAGGACAAGCGCGTGGACCACCGGTCGGGCGTGAGCCAGCGCATGCCGATCAGCGTGCTCGAGACCGCAATCTCCAATGCGGAGCGCCGCGCGCTGGCCTGCGGGGAAGAGCTGGTCGTGCCGCGGCTGACCGATCTGTATGGCGCACTGCCGTCGATCACGGGCAAGCTCGAGCTGGAATATGAGGGCGAGCTCGTCGGCCCGGAGAAGATCGCGCGCGAGCTGATCGCCCGTGCCGCGGGCGACACGTTCAAGGCCTGGGGCGGGGAGTCGGCCGGCGAGGCCGTCGAGGAGATCGTCGCCTACTTCGATCAGGGAGGCGTGCTCCAGCTCGCGGACTCCGCTTCGGCCGCCGCGTCACTGGAAGGCTTCGCCACCGTACCGGGCCTGCTCGACACGGTCCGCAAGCTGGGCCTGACCTCCGAGGACGCGCAGGGACACCACGCCGCCGCCTGCGAGCTCGTGCTGGAGGCGCTGGTCGCTGACCGGCGCATCACGCGCTCGGAGTCCGGGCGCTACGCGCGCGCGCCCCGGCGCGGCCCCACGCCGGGTTCGTTCGGGACGAAGCCGCCGTTCGAGGTGTAGGTCGTCAGGCGTGCCCTGAGCAGGCGCGACGTCGTCAAGTGTAGGCCGCCAGGCGCGCCCTCGGCAGGCGCGGCGTCTAAAGTTTGAGTTGGGGGCGACGTCGCCCCCCACATCACAAGAGCGTTACCAGCGCTCCCGCTCCCGGCCGCGGCGCGGCGCGCCGGCTCCCCGGCCGCCACCGCCCGCACCCATGGCGCCGGGCGTGCCGCCGGCTTGGGGCGCATCGAGACGGACGACGTTCTGGGCCTTGAGCCCTTTCGGCTCCTCGATCACATCGAACTCGACCCGCTCGCCCTCGTTCAGGGTCTTGAAGCCAGCACCCTCGATCGCGCTGTGGTGAAC
>JACQPS010000133.1 GCA_016207445.1 Gemmatimonadota bacterium
GGTATAGGCCGTCCCGCAGCTGTTGTTGTCCGTCTGTGTGATCTTCACTGCGAGGTGCGTCATTGAGGCGGGGTACTTGCCGATTACGGTGTGGAAGTTGGCAATCGCCGTGTTGAATGTATCCAGGTCGTCCTCGGCCCGATCCACGCGCGCCTTGTCCAGCGCGCCGATGAAGTTGGGCGTGATCACGGCCGCGATGATGATCATGATCGCGATCGCCACGATCACTTCGATGAGGGAGAATCCGCGCCGCATGGCAGGGCGTCCGCGCTCGTCCGGGGCATCGTCAAAAATGGCGAAAACGTGCGGAAAAGGCAAGGTGCGCTACCGCTTCGCCCATTCCTCGCGCCCGAGCAGCCGCAGCGGCTGCCAGCGGCCGCCGAGCTGCGCGTTCAGCGCCTCGAGCTGCGCGGTCAGCGCGGCCAGCCGGCGCGTCGCGTCCTGCACGCCGGCCTCGAGCACGAGCTTACGCTGGAGCTGCGAGCTGGTGGGTCGGCCCTCGTAGCCGCTCACGGCACCGTACAGGTTGCCGAGCTGCTCGCGCAGCTTCTCATCGCCCGATAGAAAGCCGGCCTCACTGGTCGCGACCAGCCCCCTGCGGAAGGCCTCGAGCGCATCGGCGTACGCGCTGAGCCGGCGGCCGAGGCCGCTGCGCGCGCCCATCTGCTCGGCCAGCTTCCTGGCCTGGTCGCGCAGGTCGTTGGCGGCATCGACGCCGTAGGCGAGCTGCTCGAGCAGCCGGTACAGCTCCAGCGCGGTGCGCTGCTGGAGCTGCCGGTCCTCTGCCGGGTGGTCGGAGCGCGGGTCGGCGGCGAGCACCACCTGACCCGGGAGCGTCACGGATCCCTTGATCAGCTTGAACGTGTACGTCCCCTCGGGGACGCGCGGGCCCGGCGCCGGCGGGATGAGCGAGCTGGCCGGCGGCACTCTGGGCGGAGGCAGCCGCATCGGCCAGTCCACGCGGTTGATGCCGGCCTGCTTCCCCGCCGGAATCGTGGAGACCAGCTTCCCCCCGGCGTCGTAGACCTCGACCTTGAGGTCGCCGAAGAGGTGCCGCCTTTTCTGGTAGAAGAAGATGCCGGCGGCCTCCGGCGGGTTCTGTCCCACGAACTCGTCGTCGCCCGTCCACTCCTGGAGCGTGCCGGACAGCGCCATGATCCCCGGCCGCGAGGGGAGCAGGGCGACGTCGGCATCCAGCACTTCCGGCGTGAGCTGCCGCAGCGGCGTCAGGTCGTCCAGGATGTACACGCCGCGCCCGTGCGTCGCGATGATCAGGTCGTGCTCGCGCGCGTGGATCGCCAGGTCACGTACCGACACCCTCGCGGGCAGCCCGCCGGTGAAGCGCGCCCACTGCCGGCCGCCATCCAGGGTCAGGAACAGGCCGAGCTCGGTGCCCAGATAAAGGAGCCCCGGATTGACGGGGTCCTGCTTCACGACGTGCGCGTACCCCTCGAGCTGCGGCGTCGCGAGCGACTCCCAGGTGCGGCCGAAGTCCGTGGTGCGGTAGACGTAGGTCTTGCGGTCGCCCGTGGCGTGCCCGTCCAAGGTGACGAACGCCGTGCCCTCGGCATGCGGGCTCGCCTCCACGTGCGAGACCCACGTGTTCCTCGGAACCCCCGTGGCGCCGCCCACGTTCGTCCAGCTCTTCCCGCCGTCGCGCGTGAGCTGCACGTTGCCGTCGTCGGTGCCGACCCAGATCACGTCCGCGTTCCGCGGCGACTCGCTGATCGTGTAGATGGTGGTGTGATTCTCCGCCGTCGAGTTGTCCAGGCTCAGCCCCCCCGACTCGTGCTGCCGCTGCTTGGCCGGATCGTTCGTGGTCAGGTCGGGCGAGAGGCGCTGCCACGACTCGCCGCGGTCGGCCGAGCGGAAGAGGACCTGCGCGCCCACGTACAGCGTGCCGCGGCGCGTGGGGCTCACGTGGATGGGCGTGTTCCAGTTGAAGCGCAGCTTCGCCTCGTCCTTGCCCGGATACGGCTTGATGTCCCGCACCTCGCGCGTGGACTTGCGGAAACGCAGCAGGTTTCCGCCCTGCCACTCGACGTA
>JACQPS010000134.1 GCA_016207445.1 Gemmatimonadota bacterium
AGCCGGTCGCGGCCGATGCCCTCCCCTACCAGGTACTCCTCGTAGAGGCCGATCGGGTCGCGCTTGCCCCAGGCCTCGAACAGTTCGGCCGCGAACGTCGCCCGCGCCTCGGCCTCGTCGTGCGTCGCGTGGCCGCCCATGCGGAACGTCTCCGCGACCAGCAAGCTGGGGCCGTCTCCCGTCCGCGCGCGCTCGGCAGCCAGGCGAGTCGCGGCGTAGACGTCGAGCACGTGGTTCCCGTCCACGGCGGCGCCGGGCATGCCGTACATCCTGGGCCACTCCCGCAGGTCACCGGCCTGATGCTGATCCAGCCGCGTCCCCAGCGCAACCTGGTTGTTTTGCAGGATGAACACGGCCGGCACCTTCAGCACGGCGGCGAGATTCAGCCCTTCGTGCACCGCGGCCGTCTTGGTCGCGCCGTCGCCGATCCAGGTCAGCGCCACCCGCGGCTCGCCGCGCCGGCGGAACGCCAGCGCCATGCCGGTGATGACCGGCACCATGTCGCCCACGTGCGAGACGGGCTGGATCACGCCATGATGCGGGTCCCCGATGTGCAGATCCCGGCCGCCGTTCGGGCCGTCCGCCGTCGCCAGGTAGCCGCGCAGCATGTCCTCGAGGCGCATGCCCAGCTCGTGGCACGCGCCGGCGTTGCGGATCATGGGCGCGACGACGTCGCGGTCCCGATCCAGCGCGTGCACGCTCCCGATCGTGACCGCCTCCTCCCCCGTTCCCAGCCACGCCTTCGAGATCACGCCCTGCCGGACCCAGCGCTTGAGCGCGATGTCGTGCAGCCGGTTCCGCAGCAAACCGGAGTACAGCTCGAGCAGCTTCCCCTCGGGCAGCGCCTCGATGACCGCGCGGCGCGCCGCGTCCTGCCGCACGCACGTGCCGTACTCCCGCACCAGCGCGGGATCCGGCTGCCAGCTCAGGTACTCGGGGGGATCGAAGAGTGGGTAGCGGCGCATAACGAAGTTAACAGTTCACAGTTCAGTTCACAGTTGACAGTTCACAGTTCACAGTTCCATGGCCAACGGATCATCCGTCGCCAACTGTCAACTGTCAACTGTGAACTGACGTTCCTGGAGCGCGCGGCCGATGCGCGCGGCCATGATGTCCAGCTCCGAGCGGGACGGGATCGCCGCGCCGGGTGGCGGGAGCTGGAGCGCGAAGTGCTCGCCCTCGCGGACCGGGATGAGGTGCAGGTGGAAGTGCAGGACGTCCTGTCCGCCTGCGCGGCCGTTGGCGCTGAAGATGTTGATCGCGGCCGCGCCCGTCGCGCGCTTGATGCCCGGCGCGATCTTGCGGGCGACCGAGAGGCAATGGGCCGCGAGCTCGTCCGGCAGCTCGAACAGGGTGGGGTAGTGCTCACGGGAGACGACCAGCGTATGGCCCGCGCTGACCGGCTGGATGTCCAGGAATGCGATCGCGCGCTCGTCCTCGTATACGATGCTGACCATCTCCTCGCCGCCGAGGATCCGGCAGAAGATGCAGGTCTTGTCCACGGCCCCTCCCGGTCGACAGCCCACGCGCCCGCTGTCACGATGGGGGCGGTCGCGCCAGCGGCGCAAGATCGTACTCGCTGATGTTTTCCCCGACCGAGTTGCCGGGAGGGTTGGGCCAACGCAGATTGTAGGCATGTTCTCCACTGTCGTGCGCGCCTGATGGCGGCGCCGGCCCGGATCGACCCCGGATCCGACGGGAGCGTGGCGCCGCTGCTGCCACTCGCGCTGCTCGAGTCCATGCGCGCGCACGACCGGCCGCGGGAAGTGCTCGAGGACGAGGATCTGGCATCCAGCCTGCCGCGCCGCCTCGGTCTGACCGGCGTGGTGGAGTCGCAGATCCAGCGGTACGAGTCGGCTCGCCGGCGGGGGAAGCGGGTCCCCGCCGAGGAAGTCGCGAATCTGCTCCGGCTCGTGCTGCGTCGCCCGGACGCCGAGGCGATCCTGCACGAGGCGGGCTACCAGGTCGCCCGAAGGCACGTCGGACGCGCCCGCCCTCCGGCCGCCGGCGCCCTGCGGCTGCTTCCCCGGGCCGCGACGCTGGCCGCCGCGCGGCATTCCGCGAGGCGGCTGCTGAAGCGGCTGGTCGGTCCCGGCAGCGTGGAGGTCGAAGGCGGGCTGTTGACGGCGCGCGTTCGCGGCGGGCTCGTCGCGCTGCTGGACGCGGATGGGGCGGCGACCTGTGTCCTCTACGCCAGCGCGCTGGAGGAGCTGGTCTTCCTGTATACCGGCAAGCGCCACACGGTCGTGCACGGTCGCTGCGCCACGCGCGGCGACCCGGTCTGCGAATGGAGCCTCGCGGAATGAGCGTCAAGCAGGATCGGCCGCGTTTCTTCACGGTCGAGGAGGCGAACCGTACGCTGCCCCTGGTGCGCCGCATCGTTCAGGACATCGTGCACACCCACGGCCACCTCCAGCCGCGCATCCAGGAGCTGCAGCAGCTCACCGCGGATGCGCGCACGCCGCCGGCTCGCGCCCTCGTCATGCGCCGCGAGATCGAGGCCGAGGGGAAGCGCATCGATGAGTTCGTGGCGGAGCTGCAGCAGCTCGGCTGCGTGTTCAAGGGCTTCGACCTCGGCCTCGTCGACTTCTACACCCTGTACGGGGGGCGACCCGTCTTTCTTTGCTGGAAGCTCGGCGAAGAGCGCGTCGAGCACTGGCACGACCTCGAGTCCGGCTACACCGGCCGTCAACCGCTCACGCCCGCAATGGAAGAGGAGATCCGGAAGGCGCTCCGCCCGCGGCGTGCGCCCGTGCGCCCGTAGGAACAGCGTTCAACTTTCAACTTCCCTCTGAGTCTTCCCCAACCCCGGCCGCCCGCAGCAGCCTGCCCCGGATCTGCCGGTTGAACGCATCCCACTTCAGGCGCATGTGCTCGGCATCGGTCGTCCCCTCCAGGAAGCCGATCGGGATCTCGAAGCCGCCCGCGCGGCTGCGCCCCCCGCCGTAGTGACGGCCGCGCACGTCGGTGCCGAGCGCGCTCTTGAGGAACTGGTCGACGTCCAGCGTGAGCTTCGAGGTGCGTACGCTGCCCACCACAAGCTCGCGTTCCCCCTCGCCCAGCAGGATGCCATAGACCACGGCCGTGTGGACGTTTTCCTCGGTGAGCAGGAAGTCGGCCGCCTGCGGGATCGCGTCCCGATCCGCGTGGCGCAGGTAGCCCACGCCGGCCAGGGAAAAGCCGCCGCGCACGATCCGATCGGTCAGGGCGATCCGGATCACATCCATCGTTCCGCGCGTGCGCTGGACCCGCAGCACGCTGTCCAGGAGCTGCGGATCGGTGAACTGGCTGAGGTACGCGGCGGCGAGGTACTCCTCCGGGCCCGCGCGGATGAAGCCGTTCGTCTCGGCACGCAGCCCGTGCACCAGCGCCGTGGCGAGATGCACGTGCGGCTCCTTGTCCGGGTCGAGCGTGACGACCTCGCCGCTGCGCAGGTAGTCGGTCAGGATGGTGGCGGCGGCACCGACCGGCCGGACATCCTCGAACTCCGGGTTCAGCACGCCCTGCGGCGCGTGGTGGTCGATGACCGCCAGCGCGCGCACGCCGGCGCCCTGGCAGCGCTCGGCCAGCCGCGTCGTCGTCCCCTGGTTGTCGATGTAGACCGCGCCGTCGTAGCGTTCCAGCGGGAGCGCGCCGGTGAACCGGGTCAGGTCGATGTCGAGCAGGTGAACCAGCGCGAGGTTCTCCTGATGACTGACCCGGCCCTCGTAGACGATCTCCGTGTCGATGTCGAAGCGCTCGGCGAGCAGGCGGTACGCCAGGCCGGATGAGATCGCATCCGGATCGGGGTAGTCCTGGAGCGCGATCAGGTGCACCTCGCCCCGGTGCCGCGCCAGAAACTGCGCGAAGGCGCGGGCACGCTCGTCATCGCCGAAGTTGCGGCTGAGGACCGGCAGTTCGGGCGCCTGCGTCTGCAGCGAATGAGCCATGACTCGCTTCTCCCGGTGAAGCCGCCTCAGTCCGCCGCCTGCGAGGGCGGAACGTGCCCGATCTCCGGCCGCTCTTCCTCGCCCGGCTCGTGCGCCGGTTTGCCGAGCAGCTCGCGCAGCTCGCTGCGGTCGACGACCTCCTTTTCCAGCAGCCGCAGCGCGAGCTGCTCGAGCACGCCCCGATCCCGCGTCAGGATGTCGAGCGCACGATCGTGCGCCTCCGCCAGCACCTGCCGCACTTCCGCATCCATGGCCTCGGCCGTGGCTTCGCTGTAGGGCCGGTGCCCGTCCTGTGGCGGTTCACGAAAGTCCAGAAACGCCTGCGGCCGCGGCCGGAACGTCACCGGCCCGAGCGTATCGGACATGCCGTATTCGCTCATCATGCGCCGCGCGATGTCGCTGGCCCGCTCCAGGTCATTGCTCGCGCCGGTCGAGATCTCGTCGAAGATCAACTCCTCGGCCGCACGGCCGCCCAGCAGCACGCAGAGCCGATCCAGCAACTCCTTACGCTGCAACAGGTAACGATCCTCGGTCGGCAGCTGCTGCGTGTACCCCAGCGCACCGATGCCGCGCGGGATGATCGAGATCTTGTGCACCGGATCCGCGGTCTCGACGCGCTCGGCGACGACGGCGTGCCCCGCCTCGTGGTACGCGACGATCTTGCGCTCCTGCTCGTTGATCAGCCGGTTCTTCTTCTCGAGTCCGGCGATGACGCGGTCCACGGCCTCGTCGATGTCCGGCATGGTCACCGCCTCGCGATTCCGGCGCGCTGCGAGCAGCGCCGCCTCGTTCAGCAGGTTGGCGAGGTCGGCGCCGACGAACCCGGGCGTGCGCCTGGCGACCTCGGCCAGGTCCACGTCGGTCCCGAGCCGGATGCCCTTGGCGTGCACGCGCAGGATCGCGTCGCGGCCCCGCATGTCCGGGCGGTCCACCAGGACCTGCCGGTCGAAGCGCCCCGGGCGGAGCAGCGCCGGATCCAGGATCTCCGGGCGATTGGTGGCCGCCATGATGATGACGCCGGTGCGGGGATCGAACCCGTCCATCTCGACCAGCAGCTGGTTGAGCGTCAGCTCGCGCTCGTCGTGGCCGCCGAGAATGCCGCCCACGCCGCGCGCCTTGCCCAGGGCGTCCAGCTCGTCGATGAAGACGATGCAGGGTGCATTCGTCTTGGCCTGCTCGAACAGGTCGCGCACGCGCGCCGCCCCCACGCCCACGAACATCTCGACGAACTCCGAGCCGCTGATCGAGAAGAAGGTCACGTTCGCCTCACCGGCCACCGCCCGCGCCAGCAGCGTCTTGCCGGTCCCGGGCGGGCCGACCAGCAGCACGCCCTTCGGGATCTTGGCGCCCAGCCGTGCGAACTTCTGCGGCGTGCGCAGGAACTCGACCACCTCGACCAGCTCCTGTTTCGCCTCATCCGCGCCCGCGACATCGGCGAACGTCACGCCCGTGCCCTCTTCGCCCACGATGCGCGCCTTGTTCCGGCCCACGGTCATCACGCCTTGCGCCGGGCTGATGCGGCGCAGCATCCAGATCCAGAACAGCACGAGCAAGCCCAGCGGCACGAGCCAGCCGACCACGTCGCCCAGCCAGCCATTGACGGAGCCCTCGTAGCGGATGCCCTTCGATTCGAGCAGGGGGATCAGCTCCTCGTCGCCCGGGACACGCGTGGCGGTCCAGACGCGCGGCGCGTCCGACTGGCGCGCGGTGTCGGCCGGCCCCGCGCGGATGACCTCTTCGCCGATTACCACCTCCTCGACCTGACCGGCCGCGATGCGCTGCTTCAGCTCGCTGTACGCGAGCTGCTGCGTCTGCCGCTGGCCCAGCAGGTAGTTGAGAGCGATGAGGAGCAGAAATGCGGCGACGAAGTACAGGAGCGAGAAGCGCGTGCGGCGGTTGTCCAGACGCGTGTTCAGACGGCGGCGGTCGCGGCCCCCGTTCCGCCGGTCCCGCCGGCGTCGATTCTCCTCGTCGTTGCGTCCGTTCGCATTCACGGGACGCCAGACGGGGCAAATTGCGCGCCCGCTTGCGCTGCGACCGGGCCGGGCGCATCCTTGCCCGCTCGCGGGCCGCCTCCGGGCGCCTCGGGTATTAGCTCACCGCAAAGGCCGCAAAGGACGCGAAGAACCGCAGAGGTCGCCCACGCGATAGCCGAGGGGCGCCCGGCGACCAAACCTCAGAAAATGAGGTTTCGATTGTCGCTGAGCCTGCAGCATTCCCAGGAAGGCTCTGCTTTGCGGTCTTTGCGCTCTTTGCGGTAAAACATTTCCGGCCAGGCGAAAACGACCATGGTGCGACTGGACGACATTCGCAACGCGCAGGAGACGATCGCGGGACGCGTGCATCGCACCCCGCTGTTCTCATCCCGTTCGCTGTCCGAAGAGGTGGGCGCCCCGGTGTTCCTGAAGGCCGAATCGCTGCAGAAGACCGGTTCGTTCAAGGTGCGGGGTGCGCTGAACCGTGTACGCCGGCTCGGCGCGGACGAGCGCGCCCGCGGGGTCATCGGCGTGTCCGCGGGCAACCATGCGCAGGGGCTCGCGTGGGCCGCCTCGCTCGAGCGCGTGCCCTGCACGGTCGTGATGCCGGTGCACGCGGCCGCCGCCAAGGTCGCGGCCACGCGCGCCTACGGCGCCGGCGTCGTCCTGCACGGCTCCGTCTTCGAGCTCTGGGACAAGTGCCAGGAGCTGCAGCGCGAGCACGGCTACACGCTCGTGCACCCGTTCGACGACCCGCTCGTGATCGCGGGTCAGGGAACGGTGGGCATCGAGATCCTGGATGATTTACCGAATACGGATGCGGTCGTGGTCCCGGTGGGCGGCGGTGGACTGATCTCGGGCATCGCCGCGGCCGTGAAGGCGCTGCGGCCCGCGGCGAAGCTGATCGGGGTGGAGCCGGTGGGCGCGCCCGCGGTGCACGCCGCGCTCGAGGCTGGACACGTCGTGCGGCTCGAGCGAGTGGATACGATCGCCGACGGGCTCGCGCCGCCCTCCACGGGCGAGCTCGCGCTGGCGCACGTGCGCGAGCTGGTCGACGAGATGGTGCTCGTCACCGACGACGAGATCCTGCACGCGCTGCGCTTCGTGCTGCAGCGCGCCAAGCTCCTGCTCGAGCCCGCGGGCGCCGCTGGCATCGCGGCGCTGCTCGCGCACAAGTGGCGGCCGCCGGCCGGCGCGCGTGTGGTGGCCGTGGCGAGCGGCGGTAACGTGGATCTCCCCCGACTCGCGTCGTTCCTCCAGGAGACTTGAGGTTGCGACGCCCTGGCCGCGCGCTCCGCCGGCACCGCGCCGCGCTGGCCCTGGCCACGGCCCTGGCCACGGCCCTGGCCGCGGTGGCCGCCGGCGCCTGCGCCCCCCACGCCGCCACGCGCCGGGAGATCGTGGTCCCCGCGGATCCCCGCATGCCCGTGTTCTCAACGGTCGTGCGCGGCGGAGACCTGCTCTTCCTGTCGGGCGCGATCGGCGTGCGACCCGGTACGCTCCAGCTCGTCGAGGGCGGCATCGGCCCCGAGACGCGTCAGACGCTCGAGAACCTGCGCAGCGCGCTGCAGGCCGCGGGCGCCGACCTCGAGAGCGTGGTGAAGTGCACGGTTTTCCTGGCCGACATCGCCGACTACGCCGCCATGAACGCCGTCTACCGCGAATTCTTCCCGCAGGACCCGCCCGCCCGAGCGACCACGGCCGGGAGCGGATTGGCGTTGGGCGCACGCGTCGAGATCGACTGCGTTGCCGTCGCGCCCTGAGGCGCGAAATTTCACCGCAGAGAACGCGAAGCACGCGGAGCAGATTCCGGATGTATGGGCACGGCCGGCGAACAAACGATATGAAATCTGTCGCCGCCCTGTCCTCGCTTCGGGAATCTGCTTTGCGCTCTTTGCGTTCTTTGCGGTGAATAACTCACTGTGAGCCAACGAGTTCCGCTCACGCCCCCGCCCGTCCGTGCCGATCGTGCACGCCGGCCGCGATCCAGCGGGCCACGCCCATGATGGTGAGCGAAGGGTCCACCGAGACGGAGGTCGGGATCGCGGCGCCGTCCGCGACGTAGAGCCCGCGCACGCGGTGCGCCTCGCCGGTCGGCCGCGCGAACGCGCGGGCGGGATCCACGCCCAGCGGCGCAGTGCCCAGCAGATGGCTCCCCGCACAGAACTGCGCGTTGGGTTGGACGGAACGAAGCGTGATGCGCGCCCGGACCTCGGCTTCGTTGCGCACGACCGTGCCGTATACGTCCGGGATCCAGACCTCGTGCGCGCCCGCGGCCAGGAAGATGCGCGCCGCGTTCTGCAGGTAGTCCACGGCCTTGAGCGCGTCCACGCCGCGCACGCGGTACCAGCTCTTGCGCACGCCGTCCTCCAGGAACACGCGGCCGGGATTCTCTTCGTCGATCACGGACATGAGTGAGCCCAGCCGCCGGTACCGGCGCATACGCTCCGTGTGCGCCGCGCCGGTCTCGCTCAGGATCGCCCCGGTGATCCCGGGGGACTGGTGACTGCACAGCATGGTGTACCCGCCGCCGGCGTAGTCGCCGGCGCTGTGCTCGACCCGTCGGAAGTGGTGCACGGAGTAGGCGCAGGGGATGCCGGTGACGTTGTCGATCTCGCGGGCGAAATCGGCGAAGATGAAGTAGTGGGGGTTGATGTACAGCCGTTCCCCGACGACGTCGTCCGCACCGAGATTCCGGAGCAGCAGCTCCGCCGTGCCGAGCGCGCCGCCCGCGAGCACCACCACGTCCGCATCCACGCGAAAGCGACCGCGCCCGCGACCCGCGCCCCGCTCCAGGAGCGAGCCTTCCACGCCGGTCACGCGCCCGTTCTCGATGCGCAGCCGCTCGACCAGCGCATCGCTGTAGACGCGGCCACCCGCGCGCGACACGCGCGGGATGCTCGTGATGAGCTGCGAGCTCTTCCGGTTGTACGCGCACCCGAACTGGGTCCAGCCGCAGCCGATGCAGTCGACGCGGGCGGTGGGAACCGCCCCGCCCACGATGCCCAGCGCCTCGCACCCCTGCCGCACCAGCCGGTTGTTCTCGTTGAACAGCGGCTCCTCGCAGATGTGGATGCCGAGCTCGCGCTCGAGCACATCCCAGTGCGGGTTCAGCTCTGCCGGCGTCATCCAGTCGAGGCCCCAGCGCGTGCGCCACTGCTCGAGCCGGTCCGCGGGCGTGCGGAACGAATCGCCCCAGTAGTGCACGGTCGAGCCGCCCACCGCCTGCGCGTAGTTCAGGAGGACCGCGTTGTCGATGGTGGAATCGAGGCCGCGCCGGCCGTTGAAGTCGGCCATGGCGTCTTCCTCGCGCTGCGTGAAGTCCTGCGCGCGCAGGAATGCGCCACGCTCCAGCATGACCACGTTCCAGCCGCGCTCGGCCAGGTAAGCGGCCACCGTGCCGCCGCCCGCGCCCGTGCCGATCACGACCGCGTCCGCCCGGTCACTTACCTCTGAGGTGATGCGATCGCCTTGGATGATCATGTGTGAGTTTACAGTTCACAGTTGACAGTTCACAGTCGACAGTAAACCAGGGGCGGGGGGCGGACTGTCAACTGTCGACTGTCAACTGTCAACTGATTTCCCCGAAATCCACGGGATACGCCGGAATCTGTGCTCGCTCCGGCCACGGCCCCGGAAACCCGGTCAATGCCCGCGTCGCATTCTCACTGTAGGCGAAGAAAAAGACGAACGCCTTCAACGCCTGGAACGCGGCGCGCCGCAGATTGAACCGGCTGCGCGCCCACCCCTCCAGGTAGCTCAGTCGCGCCGGCACGGAAAGGTCGGTGAAGCGCCGCAGCCGCCCACTCAGGAACGTCAGGTGCTCGACCAGCCCGAGCACGGTCTTCATGTCGGCACGCACGGGATCGCCGATCAGCGCCAGCTCGGAATCGATGGTCGCCGCCACGCGTGCCGGCGGCACCGGCACATCGGCCAGCAGCGCCTCCGCCGCCGCGCGCAGAGCCGCGTACTCCTTTTCGCTGAGCGCGCGCAGCGTGACGCCATCGCTTCGGGCCTGCGGGTAATCGGCGGCGCAGCCCGCGGGCAAGAGAGATGCGAGCGCGATGGCCGCACTGCCGCCGGCGGCGCGGCGCAGGAATCCACGACGATCGAGCGCGGCCGCTCCGGCCGCGAGGCCCGCTGGGTTGGCTTCGACGCTTCGGTCGTTCATCGGGCGAGAATAGGCATGAACGGTGGCGAAACCTAGAGAGCGCGAGCTCCCGAAACAAGCCGCCCGAGCCGAGCGGCAGGTCAGTTGACAGTCCAGCCGCCGTCCCACTGTCGACTGTAAACTGTCGACTGTAAACTCGCCGTTCGGGGCGATTCTTGTCCCGTGGCCGCCTTGGCCGTACCTTGGCCAGACATTTTCCTGCACACCAGTTGACAGCCCCCCGCCGTCCCACTGTCAACTGTAGACTGTCAACCGCAAACTCGGTTTTCCCGTCCCCGAGGAGCCGCGGCTTGCGCGCGATTCGGTTCCATTACCGGCCGCTACGTTACCTCTGGACGCGCTGGGCGGCCCGGCGGCGTCCCTCCGCCGCGCTCGGCCGGCTCGGGTGCGTCGCGCTGGACGACGTCGAACCGCCGCCGCTCCCCGGCCCCGACTGGGTTCGCGTCCAGACCACGCTCAGCGGGATCTGCGGCAGCGACCTGTCCGCCGTGACCGCGCATGACTCCTTCACGCTCGAGCCGTTCGGCGCCTACCCCTTCACGCTCGGCCACGAGAACGTAGGTCGCATCGTGGAGAGCGGCGGCGAGGCGGATGGCTGGACGCCGGGAACAGCGGTCATCGTCAACCCGATGCTCGCGTGCCGCCAGCGCGGGCTCGAGCCGCCGTGCGCGCCCTGCACGCGCGGCGAGTACGGTCTCTGCAGGCGCACGACCGACGGCGCGGTCGGGACCGGGCCCATGATCGGCTACTGCCCGCGCGTGGGCGGCGGCTGGGCCCGCTTCTTCGTCGCGCACCGGACGCAGCTGCACGCGTGCGACGGCCTCTCCGCGGAAGCGGCCGTGCTGACCGACCCCTTCGCCTCCGCGCTCCGCCCCGTCCTGCTCCACCCGCCGGCTCCCGACGACGTCGCGCTCGTCATCGGCGCCGGCACGATCGGCGCACTCACCGTGCGCGCCCTGCGCCTGACCGGCTGGCGCGGCACCATCGCCGCGCTCGGCCGCTACCCGTTCCAGCTCGAGATCGCCGAGCGCGCCGGCGCCGATGTCGTGTTCGCCCGCACCGACGACGCGTATCATTGGGCCGCCGGGCTGCCGGACGCCCGCAGCTACCGCCCCACGCTCGCGCCCCGCTTCGTCGAGGGCGGGCCATCGCTCATCTTCGACACCGTCGGCAGGCGCGCCTCGGCCACCGCCGCGCTCGCACTCGCCCGCGAAGGCGGGCGCATCGTGCTGGTCGGCGCAGCCGCGCGCCTGTCCGCCGACTGGACGCGGCTCTGGTACCGCCAGCTCACGCTTTCCGGCGTATTCGCCTATGGCCTCGCCCCGTTCGAGGGGAAAAAGCAGGATATCTATGACAGCGCGCTCCGGCTCATGCAGCAGCACGACCTGCCGGCCCTGGGCTTGTTGACTCACGTCTTCGCACTGGAGGATTACCGTGCCGCACTCGCAGCCGCGCTCGACAAGAACGGCCACCGCTCCGTCAAGGTCGCCTTCCGGCCCGACTGAAGCGCTCGAGCAGTACACGCGCGACCCGTTCGGCGGCTTTTTCGAGGACACGACCGTCGACGAACTGATCGAGCCCGGCTCGCTGCTGGATGTGCCGGCGGCGCGGCGCTGGTTCGAGCTGTTCCTCAACGGCCTGCCCACCAGCCTGTATACGTACCAGCTGCCGCTGGGGCAGGCGTCCGGGCCCGAGAGCCGCGCGCTGGGCACGGCGATCACGATGTTCTCGTCCTACAGCTACCTCGGGCTGATCGGGCACCCCCGTCTCGCGATCGCGGTGAAGGAGGCGGTCGAGCGCTACGGCACCTCGACCGGCGGCGTGCGCTTGCTCACGGGCACGCTCGAGCTGCACCTCGAGCTGGAGCACGAGCTCGCGAAGTTCCTGGGTGTCGACGCCGCGGCCATTTTCGGCTCGGGGTACGACGCCAATATCGCGGCCATCACGTCTCTGTTCGGGCCGAACGATGTGGCGTTGCTGGACCAGTACGCGCACCAGAGCATCCACGACGGCGTGCGCATGGCGGGTTGCGAGGTCCGGCGCTTCAAGCACAACGACATGCAGGACCTGGAGCGGCGGCTGCGCCAGGCCAAGAACCGCGGAGCGAGCCGCATCCTCGTCGCCGTCGACTCCGTCTTCAGCATGGATGGCGACCAGGCCCCGCTCGCGGACATTATCGAGCTGAAGCGCCGCTACGGCGCGTTCCTGCTGGTGGACGAGGCGCACTCGATCGGCGCGATCGGACGGAACGGCCGCGGCATCTGCGAGGAGCAGGGCATCGACCCCGCCGAGGTGGACGTCTTCACCGGCTCGCTGTCCAAGGCCATCCCGTCCTCGGGCGGGTTCGTGGCCGGCTCCCCGGGTCTCAAAATCTTTATCCAGCACGGCTCGGCACCGTACATCTTCTCGGCCGCCATGACGCCGGCCAACGCCGCAGCCGCGCTGGAGGCGCTGCGCATCCTGCGCGACGAGCCGCAGCACATCGAACGCCTGCGCCAGAACGCGCGTGCGCTGAAGGATGGGCTCGCAAAGCTCGGGCTCGAGACGGGCGCTTCCTCGACCGCCATCGTGCCGCTCCTGCTGGGCGACGAATGGCGCGCCTACCGCTGGGCACGGCACGTGCTCGAGCGGCGCATCTTCGTGTCCGCGGTCACGTTCCCGGCCGTATCGCCCGGACAGGCCCGGCTGCGGCTGTGCGCCACCGCCGCGCACCGCCCCGAGCATTTCCAGCGCCTTTTCGCGGCGCTGGCGGAGTGCAAAGCGATGGAAGTCGACAGTTGACAGTTGACAGTCTGCCCGCTGTCCCACTGTCAACTGTAAACTGTCGACTGTGAACTGGCTCTACTGAATCACGAATTCGGTGCTGCGCCGGGTCGTGTCCTCGCCCACACGCGTCTCGACGCTCAAGCGATACGGCCCGGGCTTCAGGTTCCCCAGCTCGACGCGCCGGAAGACGCGTTGGACCCCGCTGCTCTCGGGGGCGGCGCTCTCGTCGAAGGCCAGGGCGAGCGGGGCGGTCTCGCCGCCAAACAGGCCCTTCAGCCGTGCAAAGACGCTCTTGCCCCGCAGCGGCTCGACGCGAATGCGCGTGCGGTACAGGACTCCGGGCGGCAGGTTGTAAACTTCGTAGAACAGGCCGACCGCGGCGCCGCTCGGGAACTGGCGCGGCGGCACCGGCGCCACGTCGACTTCCCCTCGTCGCAGTCCCCGTCCGCTGCTCTCTCCGAGTACCAGATCGCTGATCATGAGCGAATCGCCGCGGAAGTCCGGTACGGTGAGCGAGCCGCCGTAGGCGCCGCCGGCGCGCTCGGCGCGCGGATTCTTGAGTACTACCGTGTGCTGGTAGCTTCCGGCGGGGAGGCTCAGCGCCAGGATCGTCCGCAGGTGCTGGCCCGGTCCCAGCGGCTTGGACGACTGGTAGAGTCGCGCCAGGCTGGTATCGAAGGTTTGCGCGGCGGCGCTGTCCACGACCAGGAAGCGCACCTCGATCGGGTAGAGCAGCCCTGCGTCTCCTGGCTGCGGCTCGAGCCGCTCGCCCGGGACGGCGGCGGCCAGCAGCAGGTCCGTGCGGCCGGCCTCGCCGCGGAACGCGTACACGTCGTAGTAGAACGGGATCGGCTCGCCGAGCGTGGGCCTGAAGCTGTCTCGACGCAGCGCCTCGTCCGTGGCGGCCTGGACCTCTCCCGCCACCGCCAGACTCGCGCTGGCGAAGTCCTGGGCCGCTGCGGCAGCGGCGTCGCTCGTCCGCTCCGAGCGGCCGGCCAGCACCCGCCCGCGGAAGCGGCCGGCGAGCAGGCCGTAGCGCGGATCGAACGGCGCCCGATCCTCGAGGAGTTCGAGTACGGCGTCGGGGAGCCCGCAATCCAGCGGATCGCAGATGCTGGCGCTCGCGTCGGATGGACCCGCCAGTGCGAGCAACGGATCGGCCACCAGCACGTATTCGGCGGCCCGCCGGAGCGCCACGAAGTGGACGAGCCGGTTCTGGCCAACTGGCTGCCGGTAGACCCAGGTCTCGTTGGGAAGCACGCCGGGCCCGCGCGTGCGCACGACGGAATCCGGCTTGCCGTGCAACACGTACATCACGCCGCGGTCGTCCAGGCCGAAGCCATGCAGGCCGTGCTGCACCGCGCGGGCATCGGCGATGCTCGCGGTCCGCTCGCTGGTACGCCGGTACCGTTCTGATGCGATCGCCAGCCTCGCGTAGTGCTCGGCGACACGCTCGCCCGGCGAGACGCCCGCTCCCGCGCTGCGTCGAGCCCAGAACCGGCGCAGCCAGTCGCTGCGCTCGGCCGTGGTCGCGGTCTGCCATTCCTTGCGCTCGGCCTCGTGGAGGAGCGGCGTGAGGTCGGCGTAGTACGCCACCGCGCCGTCGTGCGTGAGCGCCTCCACCCCTGCGAAGTACGCGTCCGCCCCCGCACTGTCCCGTCCGGTCGAGAACAGCGCCCGCGCGCGCGCCAGACTGGCGAGACTCGCGTCGCCGCCGCGGCTCGCGTACCGCTCGGCCGCGGCCACGGCCGCCGTGTCGCCCAGCGCGGCCGCCAGCCGCGACTGCCAGAGCAG
>JACQPS010000144.1 GCA_016207445.1 Gemmatimonadota bacterium
AGGTAGTTCACCCAGTGGTTGTTGAGCCCCAGCGCGCCAAGCACCGCGGCGAGCGCGTCCTCGACGATGAGCAGCACTACCCACGCGAGGATCCATGCGGCGGCGCCGCGCGGACGGCGCCGCAGCAGCAGGACGGCCAGCGGCGGGATCAATCCGGCGGCCGCTCCCACGTGCACCAGCCACGGGATAGGCACCCCAGTCCTCACGCAGCGTCGGGCAGGTTCAGCTTCTCCTCGGGTATCGCGGTCCCACACGAACAATCTGCCTCGTAGTAGCGCGAGGGGGAATACTCGTAGTGCTTCGAGGGTGGACCCTCGAAGTTGTTCGAGGGTCTTCCCTCGTAGTGCTTCGAGTCTTTCCCCACCGCTGCGCGCGCCCCATTGTTACCATCTGCCTTCACTGCTGCGGCGCCCGTCGGGGCGCCGCGCGAGGTGTCGTTTGCCCAATGGTCACGACCGTCGAACGCGTGCCGATGGAGAGGGAGCTGCAGGTGGTGCGGGTGCGCTGCCACGGCGGCGGATCGCTGGACGAGCACGTCGCGCTGATGCGCGACTTGGGGGAGGACCCCGTACTCGCGCCGGGGGCGGCCGTGCTGCTGGACCTGCGCGACGCGATGTTCGTGCTGAACGTCGGCGACGCGGAGAGGCTCGCGGGCCTGCTGGCGGACGACAGGGTCCTCGGCGCACACCGGGTAGCGCTGGTGGTGCAGTCGGGTGCCCACTACGGCATGGCGCGCATGGTGTGCACGCTCGCGGAACTGCGGGGCGGGGACGCGAGCGCGTTCAGCGACGAGCGCGCCGCGCTGTCGTGGCTGCAAGCGGCGCGGGAGGCCCGACCGGAGTAGCCGTCACCCCCTTTCGCTCATTTCCACACGTTTCGACGGTGCTGCCTAACATAGTGCTCCCGGTGATATCTTCGCTTCAGGCACGATCAGGGAGAAGTGCAGGGTGGCGGGCGCGGCGGGCGTGCCGCCAGGCGTTGCGGCCCGTGAGCAACGGGACGCCGCGTAGGCCTGCGACGGTGAGGTACGGTCCGAATCTCAGCTAGAATTTGGGATTGACTCAACGGCTCGCTCCACAAGGGCGTCCAGGGCCCTTGTGCGCAGGGGACGATGGCGATGGCCAAGATCTTGGTCGTGGACGACGACCCCGAGATTCGCTGGGTCCTAAGCAAGATCCTGACCAAGGATGGCTTCGAGGTCGTGCTGGCGGAGGACGGCGAGGCGGCCGTCTACCGCCTCCGGGCCGACGCGCCGTCCGCGGTGCTGCTCGACCTCAGGATGCCGGTGCTCGGGGGTATGGAGGCGCTCGAGAAGATCCGGCAGCTCAGCCCGCAGGTGCCGGTGATCATGCTCACCGCCTACGGTGATATCCCCACCGTCGTGGAGGCGATGCGCCGCGGAGCCGACGACTTCCTGACCAAACCCTTCGACGTTGAGAGCCTGCTGCTCGCCGTGCGGCACGCGCTTGGCCACCGAGCGGGGGATCGGAGGGGGGATCAGGCGGCGCAGGCCGTGGAGGAGCCGCAGGGGGCCGGGGCCTTGAGCGACCTGATGGGGATGGGGCTGCACATCCAGACGCTGTGGCAGCAGGCCGAGAAGGTGGCCAGATGCAACTTTACGGTGGTCCTTCAGGGGGAGACCGGTACAGGGAAGGAGATCGTGGCGCGCGCCATCCACCTCTGGAGCTACCGAGCCGGGAAACCCTTTATCGCTCTTGACTGCGGTGCCATTCCGGAGACGTTGATCGAGAGTGAGCTGTTCGGCCATGAGAAGGGCGCGTTCACCGGCGCGCATGGCAGGAGAGAGGGGCACTTCCAGCTCGCCGACGGCGGGACCCTCTTTCTGGATGAGATCACCAACCTCCCGCACGTGACCCAGGCCAAGCTCCTTCGCACGCTCCAGGAGCGTTGCATCCAGCCGCTGGGTGGCAAGCACCCGGTCAAGGTGGATGTCCGGATCATCGCCGCCTCCAATGTCTCGCTCGAGGGCGAGATGCTGGCCGGCCGATTCCGGAAGGATCTCTACTACCGTCTCAACGAGTACACCATCACGCTGCCGCCGCTCAGGGACAGGCCGGAGGACATTCCCTTCCTGGCCCGGCGATTTCTGGTTGAGGCTTGCCAGGAGCTGGATCGGGCCGAGCAAGGCTTCTCGCCGGACGCTCTGGATCTGCTGCGGGAGTACCCCTGGCCCGGCAACGCGCGGGAGCTCCGCAACGCGGTCCGCCAGGCGGTGCTGATGGGCACCGACGAGATCGCGGTCGAGCAGCTCCTGGCGTCGGTGCGGCCGGGAGGCGCTCGTGGCCCGTTGCCGCAGGAGCTGGACGCCCGTGCGCTCGATCGTCCGCTAAGAGAGCTGAAAAGTTCTGCTGCGGATCGCGCGGAGCGCGCGGCGATCGAGGAGGCCCTGCGCCTGGCCGGGGGAAACAAGGCCAAGGCGGCGCGGCTGCTCCAGATCAACTACAAGACCCTGTACACCAAGCTCAAGCATTATGGCATCCGCTACCGGCAACCTGTGCCATAGCTCTGGTCGCATCGCCGGACTCGAGCGCATGGGGCGGCTGCCCCGCAGCTCGCGGGACTGCCTGCCGCCGCCACGCCTTAGCTCGCCATCGCGTCCCCGGGCCTGAGGCGGCAGGCCTGGGCACAGCCCTTGCCCCTCCCGGATCCGGTGGTGGAACTGTTCGCGCACCTCGTGCTCATCGCCGCGGCCCCGGCGCTGCTCGTGTTGGCCTTGGCTCTGCGCCGCAGGGCCAAGGCGTCCGAGGCTTTGGTCCGGGGCCTTAGGGAGCAAGCCGCGCATACCGAGCGCCTGCTGGCCGAATCGGAAGACCGCTCCGGCCGCGCGACCCTGCTGGCCACCGGGGTTCTCGCGCTCCTTCCCGCTGAGCTGCACGGACTCGCCGAACAGTCCATCCGGTGTGCCATGGAGGGAGGATGGCCGGGCGGAGCAGTCGCGCCGCACGCGACGGATCAGGACGGTGCCGTGCGTGAAGCCGATCTGGCCTCGCTGGCAGTTCCGGTGTGGGGAGAGCTGGTGGCCGAAGCGGCTGCTCGCGAGCTGGCGGAACGGCGGCGGGCCGAGGAGGCGGTGCGCCGGAGTGAGGACTGGTCCCGACTGCTTTTCAGCGAAATCCCGGAGGCCGCCTTCGTCGTGGACCCTGAGACCTACCGCATCCTGGACGTCAACTCCGTCGGTGAGGGGCTCTACGGCTACTCGCGTGAGGAGCTGCTGGAGATGACGGTCCTAGAGCTCTATCCCGAGGACGACGTCGCGATCGCCAGGGCGGCCATGGCGCGCACGCCGGACCAAGGCTTCGCCAGGGAGGAGCGCAGCCGGCATCGCCGGAAGGACGGGGCGCTGCTTCCCGTGGACCTGCACCGGGCTCGTCGTCGCATCGGCGGCCTCGACATCCTCCTGGTCATCGTCGTGGACCTGAGCCTGAAGGAGCTCTTGGAGGCCCAAGTGCGCCAATCCCAGAAGATGGACGCCCTGGGCCTGCTCGCGGGTGGCATCGCGCATGACTTCAACAACCTGCTGACCGCCATTTCCACCAACGTCTCGATGGCGCTGACGGCCCTCGGACCCGAGCATCCGGAGTACGCGGGGCTGCGCGACGCCGAAGACGCCGCCCGACATGGAGCGGAACTGACCCGACGGCTCCTGACCTTCAGCCGCAGGGGCGGAAGCACGCCCCAGGCGATCAATCTGAACAGCAGCGTGGACGAGACCGTCCGGCTCCTCCGGCGCACCATTGATCCAAGAATCAGCCTGGAGAGCGATGAAGATCCGGTCCTGTGGCCCATCCGAGCCGATCCGGGCCAGATGAGTCAGGTGCTGATGAACCTCTGCATCAATGCCCGCGACGCCATGCCGGAGGGTGGACGGCTGACCATCGAGACCCGGAACGTCGCACTGGACCACGCGTACTGCCGCACGAACGCAGCGGCGCGGGCGGGCCAATTCGTCCGGCTCACCGTGAGCGACACCGGTTGCGGCATGGACGCAGGCACGCAGGAGCGGATCTTCGAGCCGTTCTTCAGCACCAAGCAGGCGGGCCGCGGCACCGGGCTGGGCCTCTCGGTGGTGTTCGGCGTGGTGACGCAGCACCACGGCTGGATCAACGCGTACAGCGAGCCCGGCCTGGGCACGACCTTCACGATTTACCTGCCGCGCCTCCTCGATGGCGCGGCCGAGGAGCAGGCGCCGGCACCGGAGGCGGAGGTGCGTGGCGGCAGCGAGATCATCCTGCTGGCGGACGACGACCCCGCGGTGCGCAACGTTGGCCGCCGGGTCCTCACGCGGTATGGGTATACGGTGCTGGAAGCGGCCGACGGCGATGAGGCGCTCGCGGTGTTCGCGCGGGAGCGGCGGCGCATCGCCGCCGTGGTGCTGGACCTCACCATGCCGCGCAAGTCCGGTCGGGACACGTTGGTCGAGCTGATGCGGATGGACCCCGAGCTTCCGGTGCTCCTCTCCAGCGGCTACGCGGCGGATGTGGCGGCGGGCGAGCTTCTCGCCGCGGGTGCCCGAGGCTTCGTGTCAAAGCCCTACGAGCCCCGCGCTCTGGCTCGGGCGGTCCGCCAAGCGCTCGACGGCTCCTAGGACCGGGGGCCACGGCACCCTCGCCAGACCGGCTGCGCCATAGCTCGGGCGGTGGCACCCCAACGGGCCGGGACTCTCCGGCCCTCGCGTCCCCGACCAACGCCTTGTCGTCCCTGAGCCTGTAGTTTCCGGGCCTCCGCTCGACCTCGCGCCTTTCTCGCGGCACAGCCCTTGCGTTCCTGAACATGACGGTTCGCCTCGCGGTCCCATTCCACACGCCTGTCGGAAGGAACGATGCTCCGAAGCCACGTCCTCGGGCAGGACCCGGCAGCGGCGGACGTCGAGCGCCGTGCGGAGAGCCTTCAGCTCGAGATTTTCGCCCATATCCCCTCCACAATCCTCATCTTCGACGCCGGCCTGCGAGTGCTGTTCGCCAACGGGAACTTCCTCCTGAAGTCGAAGCGCGAGGCTCACGACACCGTCGGCAAGCGGCTCCGCGACATCTTTCCGCCGGCGATCCTCCTGCATACCAACCTTGAAGAGCGGCTCCGCAGCGTCCTGCGCAGCGGGCGGGGGTACGCCGGCGGCGAGATGGAGTTTCGGGCGCCCGGGCTCGCCACGCGGGTCTACTTCTACAGTCTGACGCCGCTCGGCGAGGCCTACGGCGGCGTCGAGAGCGTCATGCTGTTCATGGACGACGTCACGGAGAAGAAGAGCCTGGGCGAGCGAGTGATGCGGGCTGAGCGCCACCTGGCGAGCGTGGTGGAGAGCGCGCACGACCTCATCATCTCGCTGGACGTCGAGGGCGCCGTGATGACGTGGAACAGCGCCGCCGAGCGGATTCTGGGCTTCTCCTCCTCGCAGATGGTCACCCGCCCCTTTTTCGGGCTCTTCCCCGAGGGCACGCAACAGGATCTCAAGACCCTCGTCGCGCAGGTGGTGCGGGAGGGGGAGGTCCAGGAAATGGACACGGGGATGACGACCAAGGCCGGCCAGGAGGTCCTCATCGGCTGGCGCTTCTCGGCCATGCGAGAGGACGGGGGTCGCGTCACGGCCGTGGTAGGGGTCGGGAGGGACCTGACCGAGAAGCGGCAGCTGGAGCTGCGCCTGATCCAGTCGGCCAAGATGGCGGCCCTGGGAGAGATGGCGGGCGGAATCGCCCACGAGGTTCGAAATCCCCAGGCCATCGCCTCCGCCGCCGCACAGATCCTGCTCAAGCGGGGGGACGACCCGGCGCTGCGGCGCGAGTGCGCCGAGAA
>JACQPS010000130.1 GCA_016207445.1 Gemmatimonadota bacterium
CGACTCGCGGATGTCGCGGATCACGGGCTCCGGGAGGCCAACCTGCCAGGAAGGATCGTCGAGCGACTCCGGGTTCTCCCGCACTCGCTCGTAGTTGAAGAGCCCCTGAATCGTCGGCGTCCAGAAGAGCGGACCGCGGTTCCCCTGCGCCGCGCGTGCCCGCAGCAGGTCGAGGAGTTCCTGCGGGTAGCCGGGCGCGGTGGCGAGGCCGGTGTGCTCGAAGTTGTCGACGCCGGCCTCGATGCCGCGCCGGATCTCCTCCGGCCGGTGCGCGTGCGCGACGACGGGAAGCCCGCTGCGGTGCGCCTCGTCCACCACCGCGCGCACCTCTTCCATCGTCATCCGGTCCTGATCGATGAGCTTGATGACGTTCACGCCCGCGCGCGCGAGGCGGCGAACCTTCTCGCGCGCGTCCTTCTCTCCGCTCACGCCCCAGCGGAAGAGCTCGGTCCCGGGGTACGGCGCATGCTGAATGAAGGGCCCCGATACGTACAGCGTGGGTCCGGGGATCTTCCCGGCGTTGATCGCAGCGCGCACGGCGAGACTCGCCTCGAGCGGCCCGCCCAGGTCGCGCGCGCTGGTCACGCCCGCGAGCAGGAGCTGCTTCGCGGACGCGGGCATGATCACCGACTCGAAGATCGGCGGGTAGGTGCTGTCCCAGTGCGCGTAGTCCGCGTGCCCGTTGATCATGAGATGCACGTGCATGTCCCATAGCCCGGGCAGCACGCTCATTCCCTCCGTCGCGATGACCTCGGCACCGGCCGGCACGACGAGCGTCCCGACCTGCCCCACGGCCTTGATGCGCTCGCCTTCGATCAGGACGACGCTGTTCCGGAGAGGGGGACCGCCGAAGCCGTCGATGAGCGTGCCGCCGACGAGGGCGGTCAGCTTGTCGTCCGGCGCGACCTGGGCGCGGAGAGGCGGTGCGGCGACCGCGACGGCTACGGCTACGGCCAGCGTCGCCCTGGTCACCGCACTCCCACCTGCCCCTTCACTGCCGCAATGAGCTTCGCCGAGTCGTAGCCGATGCCGTCCTTGAAGACCATGACCACGTTGCGGATCTCGGCCGGGTTCTTCACTGGATCGCCGCGGATGACGACCAGGTCCGCGAGCTGCCCGGGCACGACCGAGCCGAGCCGGTCGTCGATGCCGAGGATCTTGGCGCCGTTCGAGGTCATGACCTGGATGGCCTCGATGGGGGTGAAGCCGGCCTCGATCAGCAGCTCGTATCCGCGCTGGTCGCCGAAGCCGAAGAGCGCGCCGCCGATGCCGGTCGGATCGGAGCCCGCGCCGAGGAGCCCGCCCGCGCGGAAGAACGCGAGCTCGAACGCCTGCGCCTTGCGGAAGACTTCGGGCATGGGTGACTCGGCGGCGGTGGCGGCGATGCGCTCACGCGAAGTGAGGTACTCCCTTCGGGCCTCGGGCGCCATCGTCTCGAGCACGCGCTCCTCGAGCGGCGGCCGGTTCGGGACGTAGAGCTCGTAAACCGGGAGCGTGGACGTGAGCGCGACCTTGCTCTTCACCATCTCGCGGATCGTCGCCTGCACGGGCTCCGCCGCGAGGTCCACGTTCCGCAGGCTCCCGCGCAGATCGGCGGGGCACGCATCCGGCCGCTTGCCAGGATGCCAGTCGGTATTCGTGAAGAAGCCGTGCTCGAGCGCGTCCATCCCCAGCGCGACCGCCTCGCGGAACGACACCGAGCAGAGGTGGCCCGTCACCTTGAGCCCCCGCCGGTGCGCCTCCTCGACCACGGCCTGGAGCTCGTCGCGGCGGATGAGCGTGTACGCCTTGAACCAGCTCGCGCCCTCCTCGGCCCAGTACGCCACCGCGCGCCGTGCATCCTCCGGCCCACGCACCTGATACATGTTGTCGCTCGCGCCCGGGCCCGTGATGTACGGCCCGGTGATGTACATGCGCGGCCCCGGCACGAGGCCGCGCTCGATGTCCCGCTTCAGGTTGATCTCCGCATACGGCTGCATGGCCCCCGTGGTCCGGATCGTGGTCACGCCCGCAGCCAGGTACAGCCGCGGCGCCGTGTACGTGCTCTGGATGCTCCGCACCGCCGTCATGTAGAAGGTGTGGTCGTGCAGCCCCACGAAGCCGGGGAGCACGGTATGGCCG
>JACQPS010000131.1 GCA_016207445.1 Gemmatimonadota bacterium
CGCCGGGCCGGCGTCGTCATGTCAGGGACAGGAAGTTGGCGAGAAGCTGGCGGCCGCCCTCGCTGGCGATGGACTCCGGGTGGAACTGCACGCCCCAGACGCGGTGCTCCCGGTGCTTCACCGCCTGCACCTCGTCCTCCCAACCCGGCTCATCGGTCCAGGCGATGACCTCGAGCTCGCGCGGCAAGCTCGCGCGCTCCACGACCAGCGAGTGGTAGCGTGTGACACGCAGCGGCGAAGCGAGACCGCGGAAAATGCCGGCGCCCGTGTGCGCGACCGGCGAGAGCTTGCCGTGCATGGTGCGGCGCGCCCGCACGACCCGGCCGCCGTACGCCGCGCCGATCGACTGGTGCCCGAGGCACACGCCCAGGATGGGCGTGCTCGCACCGAAGCGACGCACGCACTCCACGCTGATCCCGGCCTCGCTCGGTGTGCACGGGCCCGGCGAGATCACGATGCGCTCGGGCCCGAGCGCGGCGATCTCGTCCAGCGAGACCTCGTCGTTCCGCTTCACCACCGGCTCCGCACCGAGCTCGCCCAGGTACTGGACCAGGTGGAAGGTGAAGGAGTCGTAGTTGTCGATGACGAGGATCATCTTCCGCAACCTACCGGGCAAACCAGATCCCAACAAGAAGCTTCGGTGTTCACGCGCGTGGGTGGTACTTGCGGTGCACCTCCCGCAGGTACTCCCGATCCACGTGCGTGTAGATCTGGGTGGTGGTGATGTCGGCGTGGCCGAGCATCTCCTGCACGGCGGCCAGGTCGGCGCCGCCCTCGAGCAGGTGCGTCGCGAACGAGTGCCGGAGCGTGTGCGGGGTGACGCGCTTCTCGATGCCGGCGCGCCGCACGTGCTCGCGCAGGATCTTCCACACGCCCATGCGCGAGAGCGGCTGACCGCGCGCGTTCAAAAAGACGACGCCCTTGCCGCCGCCTCGCTCGAGCCGCGGCCGCAACTCGCGTAAAAACACATCCAGCGCGCGCACGGCGGCACGGCCGACCGGCACGAGCCGCTCCTTCGACCCCTTGCCGAGCACCGTGGCCAGCCCTTCCTCCAGCGCGAGGTCGCGGACGCGGAGCGAGATGAGCTCACTCACGCGCACGCCGGACGCGTAGGCGAACTCGAGCAGCGCCTTGTCGCGCCAGTAGAGCGCGGCGGCCGGGTCGGGCGCGTCCAGCAGGCGCTCGACCTCCTCGCGGCTGAGCACGCCCGGGAGGCGCCGCCAGGCGCGCGGCAGCTCGAGCCGATCCGTGGGATCGGCGACCACCAGCCCCTCCGAGAGCAGGAACCCGAAGTAGGTGCGCACGGCGGACAGGTTGCGGCGGATCGAGCTGGCCTCGAGACCGCGGTCCTTGAGCCGATAGACGAACTCGCGCAGATCGCCCGCGGACGCTTCCGCCGCGCGCTGCACGCCGCGCTGGCGCAGGAAATCGACCAGCCGGTCGAGGTCGCGGCCGTACGCATCCAGCGTGCGCGGCGAGAGGCCGCGCTCGAAGCTCAGGTGATCGCGGAAGCGCTCGATGTAGAACACGCCCCTACTCGTGAGGGTGTCGCCGGGTCCGCCACCACCACAGCAGCAGCAGGCCCAGGAGCGGAAGCGCGATCCAGAGCAGCACGTCGCTCACGCGCTCGAACGCGGCCAGAATCGCCCGCCAGTTCCGCCCCGCCACCGTTCCCACGTACACCAGAGCGCCGTACCAGATCGCCGAGGCGAGCGCGAGCGGGGGCGCGATGCGCCAGAAATGCACGTGGCTGATGCCGGCGAACACCGGCACCATGGCGCGGAAGCCCGGCAGGAACCGACTGACGAAGATCGCGGGCGTTCCGAACCGCGCGTAGAACCGGCCGATGGCCTCGAGCTGCCGCGGGTGCAGCAGCCAGTGCGCGGCAGGCCGGGCGAAGAAGCCCCGGCCGTACCGGTGCGCCAGCCGGTACACCAGCAGCGCGGAGACGATGTTCGGGATCCAGGTCCAGAGAAAGACGGCCCGGGGATCCGCGCGGCCCGCAGCCGCCAGGAACGCGCCGAACAGCACGAACGTGTCGGCCGGGATCGGGGGGATAACATTCTCGATGGCGGCGCCCGCGCCGATGATCAGGTAGATCAGGATCGGCGTCAGCCCGGCCAGCTCGCGCAGGATGTCGTCGATTGCGGTCCTCCGGCGCGGTTACGCCCCCTCCACC
>JACQPS010000135.1 GCA_016207445.1 Gemmatimonadota bacterium
CCGATCGTCAAGCTGGTCAACGGCATCCTCACGGACGCCGTACTGCGCGGCGCCTCCGACATTCACATCGAGCCCTTCGAGAAGGAGCTCCGCGTCCGCTACCGCATCGACGGCTCGCTGCAGGAGATCAAGAAGCCGCCCATGAAGATGAAGGGGGCGCTCACCTCGCGCGTGAAAATCCTGGCCGAGCTCAATATTGCCGAGCGGCGCGTACCGCAGGACGGCCGCATCAAGCTGAAGGTCAAGAACAAGGTCATCGACTTCCGCGTCTCGACGCTCCCGGTCATCTTCGGCGAGAAGATCGTGATGCGGATTCTGGACAAGTCGAACCTGACGCTCGACCTGGAAAAGTTCGGCCTCGAGCCCAAGGCCGAGAAGGACTTCATGGGCGCGATCCTGAATCCTTACGGCATGGTGCTCGTCACCGGCCCGACGGGATCGGGGAAAACGACCACGCTCTACTCGGCGCTGTCCAAGATCAACACCGAAGACGTGAACATCATGACGGCCGAGGACCCGGTCGAGTACAACATCCACGGCATCAACCAGGTGCTGGTCCGCACCGAGATCGGCATGACCTTCGCCGCGGCGCTCAAGGCGTTCCTGCGGCAGGATCCCAACATCATCATGGTGGGTGAGATCCGCGACATCGAGACCGGCGGCATTGCGATCAAGGCGGCGCTCACCGGCCACCTGGTCCTCTCCACGCTGCACACGAACGATGCCCCCTCCACCATCACGCGCCTGATCGACATGGGCCTCGAGCCGTTCAACGTCGCCGCCGCGCTCAACCTGGTGACGGCGCAGCGGCTGCTCCGGCGCATCTGCAGCAAGTGCAAGGAAGAGACGACCTACCCGCCCGAGTTCCTCGAGGCCGCGCACATCTCATCCGAGCAGGCCGCCCAATTGAAGTTCTACAAGGGGAAGGGGTGCGACGCCTGCGGCGGCTCCGGCTACAAGGGCCGGCAGGGGCTGTACGAGGTCATGTCCATGAGCACCGAGCTGCGCCGCCTGATCATGCACGGCGCCAGCGCCGACGAGCTGCGCCAGCAGGGGCTGAAGGAGGGCATGCTCACGCTGCGCATGGACGGCTTGGTCAAGGTGAACCGCGGTATCACGACGCTGGAGGAAGTCATCAAGGAGACGGCCGCCACATGAGCACCACCCAAGTACCGGCGACGCCGGCCCAGCCGGCACCCGCGGCGGGCGCGAGCGCAGTCAGCCTGCGGGCGCTACTCGAAGAGATGATCAAGCGGCGGGCGAGCGACCTGCACATTACCGCTGGCGAGAAGCCGAAGCTGCGCGTGGACGGCAACATCATCAATGCGCAGACGGACTACGTGCTCACGCCCAAGGACACGCTGCAGCTCGCCTACTCGATCCTGACCGAGAACCAGAAGAAGCGCTTCGAGGTCGAAGACGAACTCGACTTCTCCTTCGGCATCCAGAACCTGTCGCGCTTCCGCGGCAACGTCTACCGGCAGCGGGGGTGCGTCGCGCTGGCCATCCGGCAGATCCCGTTCGCGATCAAGTCGTTCGACGACCTGAAGCTGCCCGCCATCATCTCCAGGCTGGCGGAGAAGCCGCGCGGGCTGGTGCTGGTGACCGGCCCGACCGGCTCCGGCAAGAGCACCACGCTCGCCGCGATGATCGACAAGATCAACCGGGAGGAGAAGGGCCACATCCTCACGGTCGAGGATCCGATCGAGTTCATCCACAAGCACCAGGGCTGCATCGTCAACCAGCGCGAGGTGGGCGCGGACACGAAGTCGTTCGGGTCCGCACTGAAGTACGCGCTCCGTCAGGACCCGGACGTGATCCTGATCGGCGAGATGCGCGACCTGGAGACGATCGGGGCCGCGCTGACCATCGCGGAGACCGGCCACCTGGCGCTGGCCACGCTGCACACGAACTCGGCGGCGGAGTCGATCAACCGCATCATCGACGTGTTCCCCTCGCACCAGCAGTCGCAGGTCCGGGCGCAGCTCGCCTTCGTGCTCGAGGGCGTGGTCACGCAGACCCTGATCCCGCGGGCCAAGGGGCCGGGCCGCGTGTGCGCCTGCGAGATCCTGGTGTGCACGCCCGCCGTGCGCGCGTGCATCCGCGACGACAAGGTGCACCAGATCTACTCGATCATGCAGGCGGGGAAGAAGCACGGCATGCAGACGTTGAACGACGCGCTCTACCAGGTCGACGTGCAGGGCGAGGCCACGCTCGAGGACTGCCTGAAGCGGTCCTCCGATCCGAACGAGCTGCTCCGCATGGTGGGCGAGCCCGCCTCGAAGGAGTGAGGAGTAAGCAAGGATGGCGACGTTCACCTATTCCGCTCGCACCATCGCCGGCGACCTGCAGAACGGCGAGATCGAGCTCCCGTCCAAGGACGAAGTCGTCGGTTGGCTGCGCCGTCAGCGCCTGGTTCCGGTCAAGGTCGAGGCGAAGAAGGCGGCGGGGGGGCTCAAGTTCGGCACCGGGATCAAGACCCGCGACATCGTCATCTTCACGCGCCAGTTCGCCACGATGATCAACTCGGGGCTGCCGCTGGTGCAGAGCCTGGACATTCTGGCGAAGCAGAGCGAGAACAAAGCGCTGCGCACGGTGATCGAGCAGGTGCTGTACGACGTGGAGGCGGGGAACACGCTGGCGGACGCGCTGCGCAAGCACCCCAAGGTGTTCGTCGATCTGTACGTGAACATGGTGGCGGCGGGCGAGGCGGGCGGCATCCTGGACATCATCCTGTTGCGGCTCGCGACCTTCATGGAGAAGAACGACGCCCTGATCCGCAAGATCAAGGGCGCCATGATCTACCCGGGCGTCATCTTCAGCGTTGCGGCCGGCGCGGTGGTGATCCTGCTGGTGTTCGTGATCCCCACGTTCCAGAACATGTTCGCGAGCGCGGGGGTGCCGCTGCCGGCGCCCACGCGGCTGGTCATCGCGATGAGCCAGTTTCTCCAGACCAAGTGGTACCTGCTGCTGGCGGGCATCGGCGGCGCGGTCTTCGGCATCCGCTACACGTACAAGACGCCGAACGGCCGTCTCCAGATCGACAGGATCATGCTCAAGGCGCCGATCTTCGGGGACCTGCTGCGCAAGTCCGCGGTCGCGCGCTTCACGCGCACGCTCGGCACGCTGGTCGCGAGCGGCGTCTCGATCCTGGACGGACTCGAGATCACGGCCAGGACGGCGGGCAACCGCGTCATCCACGACGCGATCATGGGCTCGCGCGCCAGCATCGCGGGCGGTGAGACGATCAGCGAGCCGCTCAAGCGCTCGGGCGTCTTTCCGCCCATGGTCGTGCAGATGATCAACGTGGGCGAGCAGACCGGCGGGCTCGACGAGATGCTGACCAAGATCGCCGACTTCTACGACGAAGAGGTCGATACCGCGGTCGAGGCGCTGCTGAGCGCGATGGAGCCCATCATGATCGTGGTGCTGGGCGTGGTGGTGGGCGGTATGATCGTGGCCATGTACCTGCCGATCTTCGACATGATCAACGCGGTGGAGGGGGGCAGCGGCGGCGGCGGCAAGTGATGGTGCAGGCGGGTTGGCACCGGCGGCCCCTGCCGCCGTCGAACAGGGCCTCGCGGGTTCGCCGCGAGGCCCTTTCGTAGCAACTTCGCCGCCGATCGCTGTTCCCGGGAGGAGCCTCCGGTGATGGCGCGTCTGTCTTCAGGACGCAGACGGAGCAGGGCCTCGTCGCCGCGCTCGGCAGGTCGAGGCGAGCGCGCGCGGCCGGGGTCCGTGCTGGTCGCGGCGCATCGGGGCTACAGCGCCGTCGCCCCCGAGAACACCCTGCCGGCGTTCGCGGCGGCGCTGGAGGCCGGCGCGCGCGCCCTCGAATTCGACGTGCAGGTGAGCGCGGACGGCGTACCGATCGTGATCCACGATGACACCGTGGACCGCACGACCGACGGCCGCGGCCGCGTGCGCTCCAAGAAGTTCACGGAGCTCCGCAAGCTGGACGCCGGGAGCTGGCTCTCTTCGGATTTCGCGGGCACGCGGATCCCGAAGCTGGACGAAGCGCTCGAGGCCGTGCGGGCGGATCTGGACGCGCTGTATCTCGAGCTGAAGGGTTACCGCTCGCAAACGGACCTGGCGGCGATCCTCGCGAGCCTGGACGAGTATCGGATAAAGGACCGCACGGTCGTCGTCTCGTTCGATTGGAAGGCGCTGGCCTGGCTGCGCGAGATCGCGCCCGCCATGCCGATCGGCTACCTGGTGGAGCGCGCGGAGCGGCTCGGCGAAGCCGTGCTGCGCGCGGCCGCGGAAGGCAACGCCGAAGTCGGCTGCGATTACCGCATCCTGCTGCGCAGCCCCGCGTCGGTGCTGGCCGCGCGGCGCGAGGGCGTCGAGATCGGTGCCTACACGGTGAACGGTGCCGGTGCCGCCCGCGAGCTGGCGCAGCTGGGCGTCACGCGCATCACGACCGACGCGGTGGCAGAGATCCTGCGCGCTTTCCCGCCGCCCCCACGGCGGAGCCGGCGCGCGCGCTGACCGCAACTGTCCCGGAAGGCGCCCCAGAACGGCGTAACCGGCCCATCCCACGGAGGCGACGATGCCCCGCACCGTGTTCCTCAGTACCGGCTTCTACGTCCCCGACCGCGTGATCAC
>JACQPS010000141.1 GCA_016207445.1 Gemmatimonadota bacterium
GATCATGGCTGTGATCGCGAGCAGGAGCGCGACCCACGCGTCGGCCCGCGTCCAGACAGAGAGCAGCGCGACCAGCCCGCCGTACGCCAGCACGTAGCTGAGGATCAGAACGAAAGTGGCCGGCCCCGCCCACGTTCCCAGCATGAGCAGGTCGAAGGCGGGGAGGAGCACGGCGCTAACCAGGAACGCGCCGGCCGCGAGCGCGGCGAAGCGTGCGGCGTAGAAGCGCAGCGGCGAGACCGGGCGAACATGGTACAGCCGCGCGTAGCCGGCGTGCACGTCGTGACTGATGAAGCCGGCGAGCAGCACGAGCGTGGCGATGAGCGGATAGCGCCCCAGCATCCAGCCCAGGAGCAGGAGCGCGGACACCAGCGTATACCCGCCGGTCAGGAACAGCGGATCCAGCTCGACGTGTCCATCCGGCCCGACCGCCAGCACCCTCGCAGTCAGCCCCGCGGCCAGGAACAGCGCGGCGAACGCCAGGAGCCCCAGCAGGCGCCGGCGCTGCGAGCGCAGCGAGAGTGCGACGGCGGCGCCGACGCTCACTCGTCGCCCCCTTCCGCCAGCGCGCGGCGGACCCGCTCCTCCAGCGGCTCGTGTACCGGATGGACCGCAACGAGCACGGCACCCGCCGCGAGCAACGCGGCCAGGCGGCGGCTGAGCTCGCCGGCGTCGCTCACCTGCACGAGGTAGGCGGGCGCGCCCCGGTCCGCGGCGGGCTCGGCTCCGGGGAACGCCTCGAGCAGCGCGGCGCTCGGCTCGGCCAGCTCGAGCCGGTAGCGCTGCGTGGGGCCGGCCGCCGCGTCCTCCAGGCGGAGCACGCGCCGCACGCGCCCTGCATCCAGCAGCACGGCCTCGCCCGCCAGCCGCTCTACCTCCCCGAGGTCGTGGCTCGCCATGAGCACCGTACGCCCCTCGCGCCGCAGCTCCTCCACCAGGGCACGGAAGCGAATGCGCCAGAGCGGGTCCAGGCCCTCGGTGGGCTCGTCCAGCACGATCAGCTCGCGCGGCGCGAGCAGCGCCTGCGCCAGGCCGAGCCGCTGGACGAGCCCGCGCGACAAATCGCGCACGGGCCGCTCTGCGTGCTCGCCGAGCGCGAATCGCTCGAGCACGGCATCCGCGCGGCGGTGCGCCTCGGCGCGGGGCCAGCCATCGAGCGCTGCGAGCGCACGCAGTGTGGCCCTCACCCGCCACTCGCCCGCCACCTGAAACCGCTCCGGCAGGTAGCCGGCACCTCGCGCGCGCACGTAGTCCCGCGGCGCCATGCCCTCGATGCGCACCTCTCCAGCGCTCGGGCGCAGGAATCCCAGGAGCAGCGCGAAGAGCGTGCTCTTTCCGGCCGCGTTCGGGCCGACCACCGCCCACACCGCGCCGGCCGGGATCATCAGCGAGACGTCCCGCAAGGCCTCGACCACACGCGCGGTTCGTCCCGGTCGTGGCGGCGCCGTAAAGCGCTTGGTCAGCCCATGGATTTCGATCACTCGCCGGCTTTTCCCGGATTCTTGTCCCGGCCTCTTGCCCGGCTTCTCGCCCGGCTTCTCCGTGTCGGCCTGGGGCACGCATCCTGCTTGCCAGAGCAGCGCCATGAGCACCTTGACCATCGAGCGGCGGCGCTGGCCCCGCGGGCGGTTCCGCCCGTTGCGCGATGCGCTCTACAATATGCTCCGCTTCCTCGCCCGGCACGTCCGCGGCTTCTACGGCGCCGTGGCCGCCTTCCTGTCCGTGGGGTTGATCGTGGGCGTGCTCGCGGTCGCGGTCTTTACCCTGGGTGCGCGCATCGTCATGGCCGGCGCCACGCAGTCCTTCGACGAGCGCGTGCTCGAGTGGATCGCGGGGCTGCGCCGCCCCTGGCTGGATGCCGCCATGGTGGAGGTCACCACGCTGGGCGACGGCTTCGTCGTGATGACCATGGTGGTGATCTCCTCGCTCTTTCTCTGGCTCACGCGGCACCACTATTCGGTGTACCTGCTGCTGATCGGCGTATTCGGCGGGCACCTGCTGAACTCACTGCTGAAGCAGCTGTACGAGCGCCCCCGGCCCTCGATCGTGCAGTGGGCCACGGACGTGCACTCGGCCTCGTTCCCATCCGGGCACGCGATGACCGCGCTCATCGCCTACGGCAGCATCGCTTACCTGGTGGGGCGGCTCGAGCCCACACCGCGACTGCGGCGCGCGACCTGGATTGTCGGGATCCTGCTGATCGCATCCGTGGGCGCGAGCCGGATGTACCTGGGGGTGCACTATCCTTCGGACGTGCTCGGCGGGTTCCTGGCCGGCCTCGCCTGGACCATCTTCGTAGCTGCGGGCATCACGGCGATCCGCTTCTTCGCCACGAGGCAGCCCGACGTCGAGCGCGAGGAGAAAGGCCTGCACCTGGAGGAGGAGCGGGCGATGGGCATCCGGAAATGAGCCGCGTGCTCGAGCCGGGACGGCCTCGGTGGCGCCTCCGGCGGGTCCGGGGCGCCGCGGCGGCATCCGCGCCCGGCGTCGTCTTCTCGGAACCGGCACCGCCGCTGCGCCTGATCCTCGCGCGGGTTGCCTGGCCGCTGCTCGCGGGCGGGCTCTTGATCGCGTACCTGGCCGGCATCGTGCTCGGGCTCGTCTTCCAGCTCGCCGGATGGTGGGACCACGGGGCGCGCTGGGAGCGGGACGTGCTGGTCGCGGCGCACCAGACGGTCTCGCCCGTCGCCGACATCTTCTTTCTCTGGATCCCGTTCGCCGGGACGAATTACACGCTCTTCCCGATCGTTGCGGTCGCGGGCGTTCTGCTCTGGCGCCGCGGCTACCGCACTGCCGTCGTGCACCTCGCGCTAGTGCAGATCGGCAGCTTCCTGCTCAACCCCGGCATCAAGTTCACGCTCTTCCGTCCACGCCCCGAGCTGTTCGCGCTGCGTGGCCAGTACCAGCTTCCGGCCTATCCGAGCGGCCACTCCATCGCGGTCGTGTCGGTGCTGGTCACGGCCGCGTACCTGCTGCACCGTTACGGCCGCGGCGCCTGGGCGTACTGGGCCCTCGCGCTCTTTTTCCTGCTCAACTCCTATTCCCGGCTCTACCTCGGCGTGCACTGGCCCACGGACGTGGTCGCCGGCACCCTCGTGGGCGCCGTCTGGCTCCTCTTCAGTCTGGTCGCGCTCCGCAGGATCCACCCCTTCTAAGACGACGTCGGCGCCGGATGCCCGCCGGGCCCGATGCGCCCGCCTGGCCATGGCCGCGCCCCGGCCGGATGCGCAGGGTCGGAGGTTGATGGAACCGGGCCCGCGTGTCCTTGGCCAGTTGCTGCTGTCCGCCGGCGCGGTGCGCGAGGCCGAGCTCGCGGCCGCGCTCGCCGAGCAGCGGCGCACGCGCGAGCGGCTGGGTGAGGTGTTGGCGCGCCGCGGCGTGGACCCGGAGCAGGTCGCGCGTGCGCTCGCGGCGCAGCTCCGCCTCGGCTACGCCGAGCCGCCGCTCGATCCCGAGCCCGCGGCGGTGCGACTGGTCGACCGCAGCCTCGCCCTCCGGCTGCGCATCGTGCCGCTCGCGGCCAGTGAGCGGCGGCTGCGGGTGGCCATGGCCGATCCGCTGGATGCCGCGGCCGTCGACGACCTCCAGTTCCAGACCGGCCGGCGGGTGGAGCCGCTCGTCGCCGCGCCGGCCACGGTCGAGCAGGCGCTGGCCGCGGCGTACGGACCGGAAGCGGTGGCCACGCTGGTCGGCCGCATACCCACGCGCGCGGCGCTGCCCCGCGGCGTCGAGGGCGCGCAGGAGCTGGACGAGCTCAGTGCGCTGCGGCACGCGTCGGAGGCGCCGCCCATTATCGGGCTCGTGGACCTGATCCTGAGCCGCGCGGCCGCCGGGCGCGCGAGCGACATCCACATCGAGCCTTCCGGTCGCGGGCTGCGCGTGCGCGCCCGCGTGGATGGCGTGCTGCGCGAGCTGCTGCAGCTGCCCGAGCACGTGGGCGGCGCCGTGACGAGCCGCATCAAGATCATGGCCGGGCTGGACATCGCCGTGAAGCGCCGGCCGCAGGACGGTCGCAGCTTCGTGCGCGTCGACGGCCGTGAGCTGGGCGTACGGGTTTCCACCTTGCCGGCCGAGGGTGGGGAGAAGGTCGTGCTGCGGCTGCTCGATCCGGCCAACGCCGGCCGCCGCCTGGACGAGCTCGGCATGGCGCCCGCTACGCTCGCGCGCTTCCACCGCCTGCTCGGCCGCGGGCACGGCGTGTTGCTCGTCTGCGGGCCCACCGGCAGCGGCAAGACCACCACCCTTTACGCCGCGCTGGGCGCGCTCGACCGCGAGCGCCGCAACGTGATCACGCTGGAAGACCCGGTCGAGTACCGGCTCCCCGGGCTCACCCAGGTCCAGGTGCACACGCGTGCGGGCCTCACCTTCGCCGCCGCGCTGCGCGCCGTGCTGCGCCAGGACCCGGACGTCATCATGGTCGGCGAGCTGCGCGACGGCGAGACCGTCGAGGTGGGCATGGCCGCGGCGCTCACCGGGCACCTCGTGCTCGCAACGCTGCACACGAACGACGCGCCCGGCGCCGTCGCCCGACTGGTCGAGATGGGCGCACCGCCGTACCTGATCGCAGGCGGTCTCATCGGCGTGCTCGCGCAGCGGCTGGCCAGGCGCCTCTGCCCGCAGTGTCGCGTCGAGCGCGACGCCGAGCCCGGTGAGTTGCGCGGCCTCGGCCTCCCGCCCGCCGCGGGGCGGCTTCCCGTCGCCCGCGGCTGCTCGCGCTGCGATGGCGAGGGCTTCCGCGGTCGCACCGGCATCTTCGAGCTGCTCGTCCTGGACGCCCGCCTGCGTCAGCTCGTGTTGCGCCGCGCCGCCGCCGATGCCCTCCGCGACGCGGCGCGCGCCGCCGGCATGGAGCCCCTCAGTCACGATGCCTGGCAGAAGGTGCGCGCCGGCATCATCACCCTCGATGAGGTCCGCCCGCTGCTCACTCTCATGGCCGACGAAGCCCCACTCTGCCCCGACTGCGGCACCGGCCTGCGGGCCGGTTTCGCCGCCTGTCCCGGGTGCGGGCGCAATCTGCGACGCCGCTGCCGCTGCGGCGCCGCGCTCGAGGAGGGCTGGCGTTGCTGCGCGGCGTGCGCAGCGCCCGTCGACACCGCGATGCCTGCTGCACCTCCAGCCGGTTTCTCCGCTCCGGCAGCCCCGCCGACCGGGAACCTTGACCATTTCAACGTGGATTGAATACTATGCCGGCCAGCAGCCGGTCCTGAAAACCGACTCCTGCCAAAAACAACCTTTCCCCAGAGGGAGGCGCGACTATGAGGCGACGTCTCGTTCGAGGCCTGCCGGGCGTTCTGCTGCTGCTGGGCCCCGCCGGGTTGCCGCTGGCGTGCGGCGGCGGCGACGGCGGCGGCGGTGACGGGGACATGACCGAGCCGCAGTTCGGTGCCGTGTCGGGGACAGTGACCGACACCGCGGGGGCCGGGATGCCCAGCGTCTCTGTCAGCTTGGCCGCCACGGGCAAGTCGACCCGCACCACCACTACAGCGAGTAGCGGCTCGTTCAGCTTCTCGTCGGTGGACGTGGGGAGCTGGACTCTCTCGATCACGCTGCCGACCGGCTTCGTGTTGGCATCGGGCGAGACGGGCACGCGCACCGTACAGGTCACGGCAAATCAGACCACTACCGTGCAAACGCTGCGGCTGCAGCCGGCGCCACCCACGACCGGCGGCATCTCCGGCAGCGTGACTTCCAGCGGAGCGGGGGTGGCGGGCGCTACCATCA
>JACQPS010000137.1 GCA_016207445.1 Gemmatimonadota bacterium
GCGTGGTGAAGCCGTTCAGCAGCGCCGTGCGCGCGGCGACGGTCGCGCGGATCGTGCGGTACGGCGTACTCTCCTTCAGCAGCTGCTCGTCGTAGTCCTGCTGCGTGATGTCGCCCTGGAGCAGGAGGTGCGTGTGCGCATCGATCAGGCCGGGGAGGAGCGTGGCGTCCCCCAGATCCAGCTCCACCGCTCCGGCGGGCGCGCGCCGTGCCACCTCCGTGGCCGGGCCCACCGCCAGGATGCGGTCGCCCTCGACCAGCAGCGCGTGGCTCTGCCGCACCGCATCGGAAACGCCATCGATGAGCCGTGCCGCGCGGACGATGGTCGCCCTGGGCGCGCTCGGCGGCGCCTGCGCGCGCAGGACGGGCGCGCCCGCGCCGAGCGCGAGCGCCAGTAGCCCGAGGGCGCTGCTGCGCCGCACGCGAGCGTTCCTCGTTGGATGCACGATGCCTCCGGCTGCGCTCGGGGAGTGGCGGCCCGGTTGCGGCGCCCGCGGGAAGAGGGACCCTGGCCGCGAGCCGCTCGCTCGCAAAATGCGGCGCTGGCGGGACCCGGGTCAATGGCGGCATTGCGCGCAGCCTCGAGGTCGGATCGCCAAGCCGGATCTTTTCGCCCGCACACAAGTAGAAAGCGGTTCGCCGTTCCGGTTTGACGGGCCGGCGCACGACGCCTAGCATCTCCGGTCCCGGTTTCCAGACCGGCAGTCCCCGGTCTCTGGACCGGCAGTCCCAATCCCCTCAGCCCGAGCAGCCATGATCCTGAACGTCCTTGCGGCGCTGCTGATGCTGCAGCAGCAACAGCCCGAGAAGCTCCCGCAGACGCAGTCCGTCAAGCGCGAGATTGCACGACTCGTGATTCATCCCACCGACCGCACCATGATCGCCGGCGATACGCTTCGCCTGCGGGTCGAGGCGCTGGACGCCGAGGGCAGGTCGCTCCCGAACCTGATGGTCCGCTTCATGGCGGCCGGAGCCCGCTTCGAGGGCGAGGTCGAGCCGGACGGGCTCGTGCGCTCCGGGTCGACCGGCACGATCCCGGTCGGCGTCGTCGCGCTCTTCCCAGCCGGCCGCCCCGTCGCGCAGCGGATCGAGATCAAGATGGTGCCCGGCCCGGCCGCGCGTGTCGCGATCGAGCCGCGGGTCTCCAGGCTCGTGGTCGGGCAGCGCTTCTATCTCCACGCCACCGCCTACTCCGCGGCCGGCGACGTCCGGGACGATCGCATCGTCTGGAAGAGCTCGGCGCCCGCCGTGGTGCGTGTGACGGACGATGGCGCCATCAGCGCAGTCGGGGCCGGTCGGGCAACCATTACCGCCGCCGCGGGCGGCGCCAACGCGAACCTCGAGGTCCAGGTCGTGCCCAACACCATCACGACCGTCGAGCTCGTGCCCGACCGGGCCAGTGTGCGGCAGGGGGACGTGATCCGGTTCCGCTTCCATGCGCGAGATGCCGCGGGCAGGTCGATCGACGGGCTCACGCCGACCTGGACCTTCTCCCCCGGCCGGGGCACGATCGACGACGACGGCGCCTTCGTCGGCTACGAGGCCCGCGAATACGTCGTCACCGCCAATTTCGGCGCCCGCAGCGCCGACGCCATCGTGCGGCTGCGCCACCGCGATGTGCGGCGCCCCCTCACAATCCTCGGCCGCGTGCCACGCAAGCTGTTCAGCACGGAGGAGGTCTGGGTCCACCCCAACGGGCGCGTCGCCTACCTGGGCACGGGTCAGGGCGGCGACCGCATGTACGCGATCGACATCAGCGACCCCACGCATCCGGCGGTCGTCGACTCCATCGTCGCGAACACCCGCCGCGTGAATGACCTGATGACCACGCCCGATGGAAAGACGCTGGTCTTCACGCGCGAGGGCGCGGCCGACCGCAAGAACGGAATCGTCATCGCCTCGCTCGAGGACCCACTGCACCCGAAGCCGATCGCAGAATTCACGCAGGGCGTCACGGCGGGCGTGCACTCGGCTTTCATTTATCAGCAGCCGAAGTACGGGACGCACGTCTACCTGACCAACGACGGCACCGGCGCCATGCACGTCGTCGACATCGGCGATCCGTACCATCCCAGGGAGGTCGCGCAGTGGCGCACGCCGCGCGCTGACGCCGGCCGCACGCTGCACGACATCGACGTCAAGGACGGGCTGGCCTACCTCAGCTACTGGAACGATGGACTCGTGATCCTGGACGTGGGCAATGGCATGAAGGGCGGGAGCCCGTCCAACCCGCAGCTCGTGAGCCGGTACAAGTACGATCTGAACGAGCTGTACCGCGACGTGGAAGCCGTCGGCGGGCCCGGGTTCATTCGCGGCACGCACACCGCCTGGCGCTACCAGAACCGGGTCTTCATCGCGGACGAGGTGTTCCCGGCGCGCCCGCCGCGCGGCGCCAAGGATGCGGCCGCGCAGCGCGCCTACGGGCGGCTCCAGGTGATCGACGTCACCGACATCGAGAAGCCGCGCGCCGTCGCCTGGTACGAGCCCGAGTTCGGCGGCGTGCACAACGTCTGGGTCGAGAACGACATCCTCTACCTGGGCGCGTACAACGGCGGCTTCCACGCATTCGACGTCTCGGGCGAGCTGCGCGGCGACCTGCGCGCGCAGGGGCGCGAGATCGCGCACCTCTACACCGCCGACCTGGATGGCTACGTCCCTAACGCCGCCATGACCTGGGGCGTGGTCGTGAAGGACGGCATCGCATACGTGAACGACATGAACAACGGGCTCTGGATCGTACGCATCGAGCCCAGGTCCGAGCTGATTCCGTAGGCGACGACGGCCGAGCCACCTGCGCGGGCTTCGCTTGACGCGGCGACGCGGTGACGCGGTGACGCGGCGAAATATCAGCGCCCTTCGCCGCGTTCGCCGCGTCTCTCTTTCTGCTTGTGTTACGCGGTGCATCGGCACATCATTGGGCATGCGCCAAGATGGCCGCCTCGAAGCGATCTGGGTGAAGCGCGTCAAACGCGGCCCGATGGACCGGCTGGAGCGCGCGCAGCTCGCCGCCGGCTGGGGCATCGTCGGCAACGCCAACACGGGCGGCCGCCGACAGGTCACCGTGATCGAGAAGGAGGTCTGGGACGAGATCACGCGGCGCCTCGGCGCCGATCTCGATCCCGCCACCCGCCGCGCCAACCTGATGATCAGCGGCTGCCGCCTCGCCGAGAGCCGCGGGCGCATCCTCCGCATCGGGCCCTGCCGCATCCGCATCCTGGGCGAGACCCGCCCCTGCAACATCATGGAAGATGCGCTCCCCGGCCTCGAGGAGGCGCTGCGCGAGCCCTGGAACGGCGGCGCCTTCGGCGAGGTGCTCGAGGACGGCGAGATCGCAGTCGGCGACCCCGTGGCCTGGGTGGAGGAGCTCACGCAGAGCCGCGGAGACGCGCAGGAGCGAGTATTGCCCGCGCGTTGATTCCGCCGGCCCC
>JACQPS010000138.1 GCA_016207445.1 Gemmatimonadota bacterium
GCCTGCACCGTGCTCGTGAACGGGGAGCCGGTGTGCGCGTGCCTCGTGCCGGTCGCGCACGCGGCGGGCACCGAGGTCCTCACCATCGAAGGGTTGGGCGCCGCGCACCCGCTCCAGCGCGCGTTCGCGGAAACTGGCGGCGCACAGTGCGGGATCTGCACGCCGGGCATGATCATGGCCGCACTGGCGCTCGGGCCGCGGCCGTCGCTCGAGCGGGTCCGCGCCGGCCTCGCCGGCAACCTCTGCCGCTGCACCGGCTACGAGGCGATCTACCGGGCCGTGCTCCAGGCGACCGGCGCGGCGGGTGGGACATGAGAACGGCCGTCTCCTCCCTCGCCTTGCTCCAGCCCCGCTCGCTGCGCGAAGCGCTGCGGCTGCTGCGTGACGAGCGACCGCTGGTGCCGCTCGCCGGCTGCACCGATCTGTACGTCGCGCTCCAGTTCGGCACGCTCGAGGGCCGGCGCTTCCTCGACCTGTGGGGGCTGAAGGGGCTGCGGCGGATCGAAGGGCGGGACGGCGTGCTCCGCATCGGGGCGCTCGCCACGTACACGTCCCTCGCACGCTCGCGGCTCGTGCGGCGCCACCTGCCCATGCTGGTCGCGGCCTCCCGCGAAGTCGGCGGCATCCAGATCCAGAACCGCGGCACCATCGGCGGCAACATCGCGAACGCCTCGCCCGCCGGCGACACGCTGCCGGTGCTCGCGGCGGCGGACGCCGTCCTGGTGCTGGCGAGCGCGCAGGGTGAGCGGCGCGTGCCGTTCACCGGCTTCTATACCGGGTATCGGCGCAGCGTGCTGCGCCCGGACGAGCTGATCGTCGCGATCGAGATCCCGCCGGTCGAAGGGCGGCAGTGGTTCCGCAAGGTGGGGACGCGCGCCGCACAGGCCATCGCCAAGGTAGTGATGGCGGCGGTGCGCGGACCCGCGCCGCGCATCGCGCTGGGGAGCGTGGCGCCCACCGTCGTGCGCTTGCCTCGCACCGAGGTGTGTCTCGCCGGCGGCGGCTCGCTCGAGGAAGCGCAGCGCATCCTGGCGGAAGAGATCCAGCCGATCGATGACCTGCGCTCGACGGCGGAGTACCGCCGGCGCGTCGCCGTCAACTTGCTGGGACGCTTCTGGGACGAGACCGCATGAGCCAGCTCACGGTCTTCCGGGGGCGGCGCGTGGTTCTGCCCGGAAGCGTACAGCCCGCGGCGGTCCACGTGCGCGGCGTCATCGAGGCAGTTGTCCCGTTCGACGCCGTCCCGCCTGGCGTTCGCCTGATCGATTTGCCGGATGATGCCGCCTTGCTGCCGGGACTCGTCGACACGCATGTCCACATCAACGAGCCCGGGCGAACGGAGTGGGAGGGGTTCGAGAGCGCGACCCGCGCGGCGGCGGCCGGCGGCGTGACGACGCTGGTGGACATGCCACTCAACTGCGTACCGGCCACGACCACGGCCGAGGCGCTGGCGGCGAAGCGGTCCGCGGCGGGCGGCCGCATCCGGGTCGACGTCGGCTTCTGGGGCGGCGTGGTGCCCGGCAACGCGGGGGCGCTCCCGCGGCTCGCGGAAGCCGGCGTCGCCGGCTTCAAGTGCTTTCTCGCGCCTTCCGGCGTGGACGAGTTCCCGCACGTCGGCGAAGCGGAGCTGCGCCAGGTTCTGCCGATCCTGGGCCAGCTCGAGCTGCCGCTGCTCGTCCACGCGGAGCTGCCCGAACCGATCGCGGCGGCGGCCGCATCGCTCGGGCCGGGCCGCTGGAGCGATTACCGCAGCTACCTGTGCTCACGCCCGCATGCCGCCGAGGAGCAGGCGATTGCGCTGCTCGTGGAGCTGTGCCGCGCGTATGGCGCGCCCACTCATGTGGTTCACCTTTCTTCCGCGCGCGCTCTGCCGCTGGTGGCGGCCGCGCGCCAGCAGGCCCTGCCGTTGACGGTCGAGAGCTGCCCTCATTATCTGCACTTTGCCGCCGAGGACATTCCGGACGGCGCAACCGAGTTCAAGTGCGCGCCGCCGATCCGGGAGCGCTCGAACCGCGAAGCGCTGTGGGGCGCGCTGGGCGCCGGGACGATCGACCTGATCGCGACCGACCACTCGCCCGCCGCGCCCGAGCTGAAAGGCGGGGGCGACTTCGCGCGGGCCTGGGGAGGCATCGCGTCCCTCCAGCTGGGGCTCGCGGTGGTGTGGACCGGCGCGCGTGCGCGTGGTCATTCGCTGCGAGACGTGGCCGAGTGGATGAGCGCGGCACCCGCGCGCCTCGCCGGATTCGGCCGCCGCAAGGGCGCGATTGCACCGGGATGCGACGCCGATCTGGTGGTGTTCCGGCCGGACGCGGAGCTGCTCGTCGTCCCCGAGGCGCTGCACCACCGGCACAAGCTCACCCCCTACACCGGCACGCGGCTGCTGGGGGTGGTCGAGGCGACGTACCTTCGGGGCGAGCTCGTGTACGGCGGCGGCAAGCTCGTCGGCGCGCCGCGCGGGGTCCTGCTCGAACGGGAGCGTGTGTGAGCGACTTCACGGAGCTGGTCGATCTGGCGGCCGAGCGGCTGGGCGGCGCCGCCGAGCTGGCCAATGACGAGTTCTTCGCACCCAAGGAGAACCTGCTGCGCGCGGCGGCGCCCGTCTTTCGCGAGGGCGAGTACACGGAGCATGGCAAATGGATGGACGGCTGGGAGACGCGGCGCCGCCGCACGCCCGGCCACGACTGGTGCATTATCCGGCTGGGGCTGCCGGGGGTCATCCGCGGCATCGTCGTCGATACCAGCTTCTTCCGGGGCAACTACCCGGAGCAGTGCTCGCTGGACGCATGCGCGGCCGAGGGCGTGCTCGAGGCGGAGCGCCTCGTGGACGACGTCGCCTGGACCGAGATCCTGCCGCGATCACCCTTGCGAGGCGACACCCGGAATCCGTTCGAGGTCGCGGGCGTCCAACGCTTCACCCACGTCCGCCTCAACATCTATCCCGATGGCGGCGTGGCACGGCTGCGCGTGTACGGCGAGGTCGCGCCCGATTGGGCGCGGCTCGCGCGCCGCGGCGAGGTCGACCTGGCCAGCGTCGAGCACGGCGGCCTGATCCTCGCCGCCAGCGACATGTTCTTCGGCCACCGGCACAACCTGATCCTGCCCGGCCGTGCGACGAGCATGGCGGATGGGTGGGAGACGCGGCGGCGCCGTAGCCCCGGGCACGACTGGGTCATCATTCGGCTGGGGCGCGCGGGGACGCTGCACCGCATCGAGGTGGACACGGATCACTACAAGGGCAACGCGCCCGACAGCTGTTCGCTCGAGGGGTGCCACGCGGGATCCGATGCGCCCGGTCTCTACGAGTCATGGCCGTGGCGCGCGCTGCTGCCGCGCACGCCGCTGCAGCCGCACGCGCGGCACTCGTTCGACCTCACCATGAAGCCTGGCGAGCCGGTCAGCCACGTCCGCTTCAGCATTTTCCCGGACGGCGGGGTGGCGCGGCTCCGCCTCTTCGGCGTACCTGCCGGCGCCTGATGCGCCTCGAGTGGCTGAACCGGCTGCCGCCGGATGCCGCGGAAGCCGAGCTGCTGCGCTGCTGCGGGTCCAGCGCATGGGCACGGCGGATGGCCGCGGGCCGGCCGTACGCGCATCTCGATGCGCTGCTGGAGACCGCCGAGCGCGTGTGGTGGCAGCTCGGGCGCGAGGATTGGCTGGAGGCGTTTCGCGCACACCCACGTATTGGCGTGCGCAGTGCGGCGGGCGCCGCCTCCCCTTGGGCCGCGCAGGAGCAGGCCGGCGCCGCCGGCGCGGCGCGCTCGCTGCTCGACCGCCTCGCGGCCGCGAATCGGGCATACGAGGAGCGCTTCGGCTATATCTTCATTGTGTGCGCGACGGGGAAAAGCGCCGAGGAGATGCTCGAGGTCCTCGACGCCCGGCTCGAAAACGATGCCCACGCCGAGCTGCGCGTCGCCGCGGAGGAGCAGCGGCGGATCACACGGTTGAGGTTGTTGAAGCTGCTGGACGCGGAGTATGTTTCGGGAACGGGATCGGGATCGGGAACGGGATCGGGATCGGATAGATGAGCGCGATCACCACGCACGTGCTCGATACGGGTTTGGGCCGGCCCGCGGCCGGCGTACCCGTGCGGCTGGAGAAGCTGTGCGAGGAGCACGGCTCGCACGTGCTGGGCGGCGGCACGACGGACGCGGACGGGCGTCTCGGCGAGCTCGTCCCGGCCGACCAGCCGTTGAAGGCGGGAACTTATCGCCTGACCTTCGATACGGCGGCATACTTCCGGGACCAGCAGCGGGAGGCCTTCTACCCCGAAGTGTCCGTCCTCTTCGAGATTCGCGACCCCGGGCAGCACTATCACGTTCCGCTGCTGCTGAGCCCGTACGGCTATTCGACCTACCGCGGGAGCTGAGGCGTGGCGGCCGCCGAATCCCGTTTCCTGCATGCCTGCCGCTTGCGACCTGCCGATGCCACGCCCGTCTGGTTCATGCGTCAGGCCGGCCGCTACATGCCCGAGTACCGGGCGATGCGCTCGCGCCACTCGCTGCTCGAGATCTGCCATACGCCCGAGCTCGCCGCGCAGGTGACGCTCCAGCCCGTGGATGCGTTGGGGGTGGATGCGGCGATCCTCTTTGCCGATATCCTGCTCCCGCTCGAGCCGATGGGAGTCGAGGTCGCGTTCGTGAGCGGCGAGGGGCCGTTGATCCGGAATCCGGTGCGCTCGCGGGCCGACATGGCTGCGCTGCACACGGTCGAGGCGCGCGACGGCCTGGGGTACATCCTGGAGTCCGTCCGCCTCGTGCGCGCGGCCCTCGCCGGACGCGTGCCGCTCATCGGCTTCGCCGGCGCGCCGTTCACGCTCGCCACCTACCTGGTCGGCGGCGGCGGCGCCGCGCGCGATGCAATGCAGGCCAAGCGGCTCATGGTCGCGGATGCCGGGACCTGGCACGCGCTCATGGAGCGGCTCGCGCACGTGGTGGCCGACTACCTGGCCGCGCAGGTCGAGGCAGGTGCCGACGCCGTGCAGCTCTTCGACAGCTGGGTCGGTGCGCTCTCGCCCGATGATTACCGTCAGTACGTCTTCCCCTATTCGCGCGCGGTGTTGCGTGAGGTGAGCGCGCTGGGTGTGCCCGTCATCCACTTCGGCACCGGCACCGCCACGCTCCTCCCGCTCATGAGGGAGGCGGGCGGGACGGTGATCGGTCTGGACTGGCGCACGCCGCTGGATGTCGGCTGGCGCACGGTCGGCACCGACGTCGGCATCCAGGGCAACCTGGACCCGTCGGCTCTGTTCGCCCCCGCGCCGGAGCTCGAGCGGCGCGTGCGCGCGGTGCTGGCGCGGGCGGGCGGGCGGCCCGGCCACATCTTCAACCTGGGACACGGCATCCTGCCCGAGACGCCGGTGGCGAACGTGAAGCGCGTGGTCGAGCTGGTGCACGAGCTCACCGCGGCCACGGCGCTGCGCGAGGCGTGATGGCGGAGACGCTCGGGGTGCTGGTCATGGCGTACGGCGGGCCGACCTCGCTGGACGAGGTCGAGCGCTACCTGCTGGACGTGCGCGGCTACCGTCCCACGCCGCCCGAGATCGTACACGAGGTGCACGAGCGCTACCGCCGGATCGGCGGCCGCTCGCCGATCCTGGA
>JACQPS010000139.1 GCA_016207445.1 Gemmatimonadota bacterium
GAGTGCCGCCTCTCGCTTTTATCCACCTACCGCGAGCGCCCCCGCCTCGATCTTTTCCGCGACAACGCGACGGAAGACGGCGAACAGCTCGGGGTCGAAGATCGTGCCGGCGTCGCGCTCCATGATGTCGAGCGCTTCGTCGGGCGCGTAGGCGCGGCGGTAGGAGCGAGTCGTGGTGAGCGCATCGAACACGTCGGCCACGCACAGGATGCGGGCGGAAAGCGGAATCGATCGCCCCTTCAGTGATTCCGGATAGCCGCTGCCGTCCCAGTGCTCGTGATGGCTGCGCACCATGGGCCGGACGTCCCACGGGAACTCGATCGCGGACAGCAGCTCGACGCCCATGAGCGTGTGGCGCCGCATGATCTCCCACTCGTCCCGCGTGAGCTTGCCCTCCTTGTTCAGAATGTCCGCCGGCACGACCGTCTTGCCCACGTCGTGCAGGAACGCGCCCATGCGCAGCCAGGTGATGGTCTGCTCGTCGAAGCCGACCGCACGAGCGAGCAGGCTGCTGTAATCGGCGACGCGCTGGCAGTGGCCGGCGGTGTAGCGGTCCTTGGACTCGATCGATTCACCCCACTTGCGCACGACCTCGAAGAAGATGTCCTCGAGCTCGTGGATGCGCTGGTCGATGTCGGCCAGGTCGAGCTTCGCGCGCAGGTCGTTGAAGACGCGGTGCGCGTAGTTGAGCGCCTGCAGCGCCTCGCGGTTGCGGTCCTGCACGCGGTAGACCTGCGCCAGCTCGCGTTGGACCTCGCCCGCGAGCAGCGGGCTGGTGTAGCGCTCGGCGATCTCGGATGCCGTCTTCAGGTGCGTCTCCGCGAGGTTGTATTTCCCCATCTCGCGGTAGATGATGCCGTAATTCTTATAGACCTCGCCCAGCCCGAGGCGGTGGTCGAGGCGGCTGGCCAGCTCGAAAGCGGCGTCGCAGCACTCGCGCGCCCGCGCGTAGTCCTTCTGCAGCAGGCACAGCTCGGTGCGGTTCACCTCCACCATCACGCGCGCGCCGAGATCGCTGACCTGCTCCGCGACGGAGGCGGCCTCCGCGAACATGCCCTCGGCGGCGTCCCACTGCTTCAGGTCGGTGTGGATCATGCCGAGGTTGTTCAGCAGCTGCCCCATGTACTGGTGGTCGCCGAGCTGCCGGTACCCGTCGAGACTGTCGCGGTAATGGCGGAGGGCGCGCACGAGATCGCCGCGGATGTTGGCGATCACGCCCATGTTCTGCTGGACCATGGCGACCAGGCGCAGGTCCTTCGCCTCCTGCGCGAGCGCGCGGGCGCGCTCGTACAGCTCGTCGGCGCTGTCGAGGTAGCCCCACTGCCACTGGACGATGCCCATGCAGTTGAAGGCGTGCGCCATGTTGTGGCGGTCGGCGTTCACCTCGGCGATGGCGAGGCTGGCCTCGTAGCAGTCGAGCGCGGCCTCGCCGTCCCCCTCGTCGCGGTAGGCGCTGCCGATCCAGCGCAGAAGCGAGGCGGCGAACTGGACGTGCTCCGGCCGCCGGACCTGGCGCAGCGCGCGCTCGTAGCGCTGACGAGCGAGCGCGAACTGCCCTGCCCGCTCCGCCGAGCGCGCTTCCTCGATCAGCTCCTCGAACTCGAGGGGGATCGCCCCGTTCGACGTGTCAGCTTTCTGCGACATAGACCCGGTTGCGGCCATCCATCTTCGCGCGATAGAGGGCGCGATCCGCCTCGACCACCAGCTCGATGGCCGTGTTCATGGCAGAGGTGAACTCGGCTACGCCGGCGCTGATGCTGAGCTCGCCTTTGAATTCAGCCTGGATGCGGCGGCGCACGCGTTCGGCGTGCGCGAGCCCGCCCAGCCGGTTCGTGCCGGCGAGCACGGTGGCGAACTCCTCACCGCCGTAGCGCGCGGCCAGGTTCATGGCGCGCGTTTCCGCGCGCAGGATGTCGGCGAAGCGGATGAGCGCGATATCGCCGGCGCGGTGGCCGTGCGCGTCGTTGTACTGCTTGAACCGGTCGAGATCGTACAGCACGAAGCAAAGCGGGCGGCCACGGCGCGCGGCCTCGAACTCTTTCTCCAGGAAGATGTCGAGCTGGCGCCGGTTCGGCAGCTGCACGAGTGGATCCGTCAGCGAGAGACGGAGCACCTCCGCGTGCAGCCGCGCGTTCTCCAGCGCCGATGCGGCGTGCGGCGCCATGCGCCGCAGCATCCGGATCTGATCGGGCGTCGGTGCCTGGCCGACCGGAGCCTCCACCCCGAGAAAGCCGATCAGCCGGGTCCCGAGCGTGAGCGGGATGACGACGCGGCCCAGGCCGGCCAGCAGGGCGTCGTCCAGCTCCCCCACGGGAGCGGTCTCGGCCACGTCCGCGGGCACACCATGGCGCGCCGGGTCCGCGGCCGCGGCGACCGCGCCGATGCGCTCGAGCACGAGCGGCGGCAGCGGCCGCTCCTCGAGCATCGCGACGTCCGTCTCGCCGGCACGCGCGATCGCCCGCGCGGCGGCGCCTTCCCGCAGCCAGACCAGGATCGACCCTCGCCCGATCTCGCGCGCCCGCGCCGCGATCCGCTCGGCGACCTCCAGGATCTCCAGCGAGGCGTTCAGGTCCCGGGCAATGCTCTGGAGCTGCTCGGCCTCCTCGCCCCGCCGCCGCGCCTCCGCGAAGAGTCGGGCGTTGTCGACCGCGACACTCGCCAGGCCGCCCACGGCCAGCAGGAAATGGGCGTCCGCGGCCTCGAAGGACGGGCCCTCCTTTCGCTCGGCCGCCAGCCAGCCGAGCAGCCGCTCCTGCCGGAGCAGCGGCGCGGCGAGCAGCGCGGGCGTACCCGGGCCGCCGGCCCGCAGCACGAAGTCCCCGGCCCTCAGGTGCTCCAGCTCCGTGTCGGTCAGGGCCGCGGCGCCGCCCGCCGCGCCGGCGCGAAACACCTCGCGCATCCCATCGGCCGGATCCGCCAGCGCGATCGCGAACGCCGAGGTCGGGAGCACGCGCCCGACGTGGGCGTGGACCTCGGGGCAGAGCGCTGCGGGCGCCAGCGTCGACGTCAGGGTCCGGGCGAGGTCGAGCAGGACCGTGTAGCGCTCGGCCAGACTCGGCAACAGCGACAGCGAGGCGACCACGAGATCCGTTCCGCTGCGAGCCGCGGTTATTCCTGCAGGCGGTACTTGCGGATCTTGCGAATCACGGTGGGCCGGGAGATCCCGAGCATCCGGGCGGCGAGCGTCTGATTGTTGTCCGCGAGCTGCAGCGTCACGGCGATGAGTTGCCGCTCGACCTCATCCAGTGTGATGCCCTGCGACGGGATCCGGATCGTCCCGGCGACCTGTCGCGACTCGGCCGCCACTGCCGCCGGAACGCTCGACCGCTGCTGGATCATGATGTGCGCCGGCTCGATCCGGTCCTTGTCGCTCAGAATGATCGCCCGCTCGATCGCGTTCTTCAGCTCGCGGATGTTGCCGGGCCAGCCATGCTCGCGCAGCACCACCAGGGCCTCGACCGTCAGGTGCTTCGGCGGCAGCCCCTGCTCGCGGCAGATGGTCTCGGCGAAGTAGCGGGCCAGGTTGTCGATGTCGTCGCCACGCGACCTCAGGTGCGGCAGCTCGATACGGAAGACGTTCAGCCGGTAGAACAGGTCCTCGCGGAAATGCCCCTCCGCCACGGCCTGCGCCAGATCGCGGTTGGTGGCCGCGATGACGCGACAGGCGATCTCGCGCTCCTCCAGCCCGCCCAGCCTCCGCACCCGCTTCTCCTCCAGCACGCGCAGCAGCTTGGGCTGGAGGTTCGGCGGCAGCTCGCTGATCTCGTCCAGGAACACCGTGCCCCGGCCGGCCAGCTCGAGCAGCCCGCGCTTCTGCGTGTGCGCGTCGGTGAAGGCGCCCTTTTCATGGCCGAACAGCTCGGACTCCAGCAGATTCTCGGGGATGGCGGAGCAGTTGATCGCGACGAAGGGCTCGCCCGCGTTCGTGCTGGCGTAGTGGATTCCCCGCGCGACCAGCTCCTTGCCGGTCCCCGTGGCGCCGTGGATCAGCACGGTCGTGGTGGGGTGCTCCGCGACCTTCACCCCGAGCGCGACCGCGCGCCGGATTGAGGGGCTCTGGCCGACCACGTTCTGAAAACCGAACGCGGCGGGCCGCGCTTCCGGCGCCTCCGTGCGGGCCTGAACGGGGGTTTCGAGCGCGACGTCGCTGCGGCTCATAGGACGACCCTGTCAGCTCGATTCATTGGCGCAACGCCAATGCAGGCGCAGTCGCGGGTTACGGGGCGAACCGGGCGCGCGGCGGCGCGCCTTCGTGAGATCGGCTGAGCGACTGAGTGGAACGGGCTCCCATTGTAAAATTTCTTTCCGCTTCCGGCAAGGGAGCCCACGGGCGCGGGCGACAAAAAAACCGGGCCGCGGGCCCGGGTGGAAGCGGCGACATTGCCCGGACGTTGGAGGAGGGAACGGCTCAAACCAGCACGGGCAGCGTCGCGATCTTGGCCTCCACGTCCCGGCCATCGACGGCCGCGCCGATGCCGCGGAACAGATCGAGTGCGCGGGAGTAGGCCGCGCGCGCGTCCTCCGCCCGGCCGGCGCGCTGGTAGACGTCGCCCAGTTCGCGCGCGACCTCGGCCTGGAGCAGCCGATCATCGCATTCCACGGCGAGGGCCGCGGCCTCGCCCAGGTAGCGCTCGGCGTAGGCGATGCGGCCGCGCTCCCGCTCGACCATGCCCGTGAACTTGAGGGTTTCGGCTTCGCGCAGCCGGTCGTGGCGCTGCTGCGCCATCTGGCGCGCGTGACGGCTGGCCTCGGCCGCGGCCTCCCAGTGGGCCCGCGCGGTCTGCAGCTCGGCGCGGTTGACCTCGAGCGCGTTCTCGAGCGGCACGTTGCCGTCGGAGCGGGCCTCGAGCAGCGCCTCGGAGAAGGTGCGCTCGGCGTCGTCCCAGCGGCGCAGGTCGGTGTAGAGCATGCCCAGGTTGTTCATGACGATGCCCGCCATGGGCTTGTCGTTCGCGACCCGGAACTGCTGCAACGCGGACCGGTAGCGCACCACGGCGCCGTCCAGGTCGCCGCGGATGTTGGCGACGACGCCCAGATTCTGCTCGATCATCCCCCCCAGCCGCTCGTCCGCGAGCTCCTTCGCCAGGCGCCGGGCTCGCACGTACAGCACCTCGGCCTCGCCCAGGTGCCCGCGGCGCATGGCGACGATCCCCAGGCAATTGAGCGCGTGGGCCACGGCCGACCGGTGCTCGGCGCGCTCGGCGACCGCCAGGCTTTCGCGGTAGCGGCGCTCGGCGCGGTCCGTCTCGCCCCGCTCGCGGTGCACGGTGCCGATCCAACGGAGCAGGTCGGCCGCGCGCGCATCCGCCTCCGGCTCGGGCAGGCGGAGCAGCGCTTCCTCGTACGCCTGGAGGGCGGCGGCACCATCGCCACGCCGCTCGGCCGTGCGCGCCCGCTCGACCTCGCGCGTAAACTCCGAAGCCGGCCCCCTCCCCCTGGCGGCCGGCTTCGGCGTCTTCTTCTTCTTTGGATTCCGAGGCATGGAAGTCGGAGCCTCGCTTTGAGATCAGGCTCGAGTTACGGGCAGTTGCAGCTGTACCCGGACGCGACGCAGTAGCCGGAGAAATGCGTGATGTCCCAGCTTGCGCTGCTGCCGCTGAGCGTGACCGCGAAGGTCTCCAACGGATTGAAGTTCGGGCTGTTCAGCGCGCCCGCCCCGCCGAAGTACGCCCCCTGAATCGCGCTGACGTCACCGCTCACGTTGCTGAGATCCACGGTCACGGTGGCGTCGATCTGGAGGCCGTGCGGGAACAACAGCGCCTGTACGATCTTGCCGCCCGGCGTTCGGATCGTCACCTCCACGTCCTCGGCGACCGCGCCCGCCTCCCAGCTGAGCGTGAACGCCCCCGCGCTACAGGAGCCGCCCTCGTCCGCTCCGACCAGACAGGTCTCGCTGTCCGCACGCTGGGGCGAGGAAAACTGGAGGGCTGTAAGCCCGGCTCTCGTGACCCCGAACACGGGGTCCCCGGCAGGTGGCGCCAGCGGTGCCGGCCCTTCGCTGCACGACAGCGCGAAGGCGCACGCCACCGCCGCAAGCACTGCCTGCTTGGACAGGGGCCGCTTCATGACAGGTCCTTTGTGGGGGAGTCCGGATGCGTACGGCACGAGCCCGACCGCGGCTCGACAGCGCGGGCACGGGGCAAGTCCCATGCCCGTCTCTGCTCGATTTCTGAACGTGTTGACCTCCACAACATTGGCCGGCTTACGGCCTTTCTTCGCTATCACGTTTTGAAACATTCTGATGCATCGGGTCGTTACACCAGCTGTGACGAAATGCTACAGCTCTGGCCCCATGCGGAAGGCGACGCGCCGCCAGGCGTCACGTTCCGTATGGGGCAGGCTCGTCAGATGGGTGGGAAGCTCGCGCGCTCTTCCTGGATCGCGGCGAGGAAGTCCTCGTCCACGCGGACGCCGATGCCGGGGCCGGTGGGCACGGCGAGCGTGCCGTCGGCGCGCAGCGCGAAGGGTGGATCGACGACGTCGCGTTCCCAGTAGCGGTCGCTGGCGGAGATGTCGCCGGGGTAGCGGAAGTTCGCGAGGGAAGCGAGCGCGACGTTGTGCGCCCGCCCGATGCCGGACTCCAGCATGCCGCCGCACCAGACGGGCACGCCGGCCTCCTGGCACAGGTCGTGGACCGCGCGGGCGGCGGCGTGCCCGCCCAGCCGGCCGGGCTTGATGTTGACGACGCGGCAGCTCTTGAGGTGCAGCGCCTCCGCGCAGCGTGCGCGACTCGTGATGGATTCGTCCAGGCACACGGCGGTGCTCAGCTCGGCCTGGAGACGCGCGTGCGCGAGCAGGTCATCGGCGGCGAACGGCTGCTCGAGCATGAGCAGCCCGAATTCGTCCAGCTGCTTCAGCCGCGCGTGCTCGCTGGCGTCGTACGCCGCGTTCGCGTCCGCCGTGAGCGGGAGCTCGGGGAACCGCTCCCGCACGCACCGAAGCACCTCCACGTCCCAACCTGGCGCGATCTTGAGCTTGATCCGGCGGTACCCCTGGGCACGGTAGCGCTGGACCCGCTCAAGCAGATCCGCGAGCGCCGGCTGGATCCCCAGGCTCACGCCGACCGGCACCGCGGCTCGGGTGCCGCCCAGCAGCCGCGCGAGCGGCAGGTCGCGCAGCTTCGCCTCCAGGTCCCAGGCGGCCATCTCCACGGCCGCCTTCGCCATGGCGTGGCCCCGGACGCGGGTCTCGAGCGCCCTTGCGAGCGCACCGGCGTCGGCGAACTCTCGACCGATCACGGCCGGGATGAGGAAGCACTCGAGGACGTAGCGCGCGGTAGTGACGGTCTCGGCGGAGTAGTACGGCTCGTTCTCGGCCACGCACTCGCCGTAGCCGCGCAGGCCCTGCGCGTCGAGCTTGAGCAGCAGGATGCGCCGGCGGTGGGCGGTGCCGGACGAGATGCGAAAGGGCTCGCGCAGCGGCAAACGGATGATTTGCAACTCGATGCGATCAATGCGCATGGGGCGGCGGCGCGGCCACAACGGCCTTGCAGGGGGGCGCGAAATCATGTTAACTTCGGCGCGGTTGCCCGCCGTGTCCAGGGCCCGAGCTTTCCCGCGCCCGGACTTTTTCCGCATGGTCCCGTAGTCGTGTTTTTGCCATGATCCCCGAAGGAGCCGTATCGCGCGCCGTGGCAGGCGCTGGGACCGAGCCGACGCGCCGAGTCGAGCTGGCGCGGCCGGTGGCGGCGCCGTGGCTGCTGGCCGCGGGTTTCGCGGCGGGCGCCGCGCTGCTGCTCGGCGTGCGTCCGGTGGCGGCCCAGCGGGTGATCGGCCACGGCGTGCTCTCGCTGGCGCCGCTGGCAGCCGCATGGGCCTGTCTGGGCGCGTACCGAAAAGCGACGCGCGGCGCGCGGCTGCCGTGGGCGCTGTTCGCCTGGGCGGCGGGCGCGGCCATGGCCGGCCAGCTTCTGTGGGCGGCGCGGGACCTGCTCTTCGGGCTGCCGCTCCCGTTTCCCTCGATCAGCTTCTGGCTGTTCGTCCTCTTCCACCCGCTGTTCGCGGCCGGCGCGGCGCTGGCGCTGCCGCCGCTGCGCGTGCGCGGCTACGCGATCGAGATCGGGCTGGATGCGCTGCTGATCCTGAGCGCGGCCGCCGTCGTGATCTTGCGCTTCGTGCTCGAGCCGCTCACGGCGGCGAGCCCGTGGATCACGCAGACGCAGTTCCTGGCCCTGCTCGCCGGGCAACTGGCGTGGGTCACGTCGGCCTTCTTCGCCGGCCTGCTGGTGGTGTGGCGCGAGCCGGTCATCCCGGGCGGTGCGGTCGGGGCGCTCGCCGCCACGGCCGCCGTGTTCGGGCTCGGCAATCTGCTCGTGCTGGCCGGCGTCGACCCGGAGCCGTCGGTGGCCGGCGGCCCCTTCGACACACTCTGGCTCGCGGGGTGGGGACTCCTGGCGATTGCGGGCTGGAAGGGCCCACAGGCCGCGCACGCGGCGGCGGCCGAGCGGCCGCCGAGCTGGTTGGCGGACCAGATGCGACAGGCGGTCGTGCCAGTCGCCGTGCTCTTCCTGGCCGGCATCGTGATCGACGGTGCGCTGCGCGCGCCGCTCGACGTGGCGACGGCCGGCGCGCTCGCCTTCATGGGCACGGTGCTCGCCGCGCGCATCTACCAGGCCCTGCGCGCGGCGGAGCGCCAGGCCGTCGAGAAGCGGCGGCTCGCGCACACCCGCGCGCTGGTGGAGGTCAGTCACACGCTCGCGGGCGAGACGGAGCTGAACAAGGCACTCGACCTGGTCGCGCAGTGGGCGTGCCGGCTGCTGGGCGCGCGCGCCGCCGGCATCGAGCTGCTCTCCGACGACGGCGAGACGCTCGAGCTGCGCGCGTCCTATGGCCTGTCCGCGAGCATCGTGGGGCTGCGCTTTCCGGTGGACGGCAGCTTTACCGGCTGGGTGGTGCGCAACGGCCGGCCGCGCGCCGCCGCGCACGCGGCCGAGGACCCGTTCATCCAGCCGCAAAGCCTGCCGATCGTGGGAGACTCGGCGACCGCGGCCGCGCCGCTCCGCTTCCGGGACCGCCCGCTCGGCGCGCTCTCCTGTCTGCGCGACCGCCCGTTCGATGCCGAGGAGCTGGAGCTGCTGGGCGCGCTCAGTGATCAGGCCGCGATCGCAATCCAGAACGCGCGGCTGTTCGAGCAGGTGCGCGCGCTGTCGATGACGGATCCGCTCACCGGACTCGCCAACCGCCGTCAGCTCGAGCGCGACCTCGCCCGCGAGTTCGCCGCAGCGCGGCGCGGGCGCAGGCTCGTGGCCGTGATGTTCGACCTGGACGGCTTCAAGCAGTACAACGACACGCAGGGGCACCTGGCGGGCGACGAGGTACTGCGCAGCTTCGGCCGGGTGCTGGCCACGGCGACGCGCGCGATGAACCTGGCGGCGCGCTATGGCGGCGACGAGTTCGTGGCGCTGCTCGCCGACTCCGACCGCGCGGGCGCGGCGATCTTCATCCAGCGCGTCTGCCAGTGGTTCGCGGAAGCCACGCAGGCGACGGCGCCGGGGCTGACCGTGAGCGCCGGCGTCGCCGAATTCCGGCCGGA
>JACQPS010000147.1 GCA_016207445.1 Gemmatimonadota bacterium
CCGACTGCCAGCAACAACGCCAGCAGCGGCAGTAAATTGACACATTTTCGCGGCAGGTCTAGGTTGGCGCTGCGCGCCAGCGGGGAACGGGAACGGGTATGGGTACGGGAACGGGTGGTGGCGTGGGACTTCATTGGCGGCTTCCGGATTGAATGGCGGTCATCGCTGAAGTACGTGAGCTCGGCCGGCACGTCGGCGAAGAAGTCACGGTGCGCGGCTGGATCCAGACCATGCGCTCGCACGGCCGCATCGGCTTCGTCGTGCTGCGCGACGGCTCGGGCATCGTTCAGGCGGTCGTGGGCCAGAAGGATGTCTCTCCCCGGATCTGGGACCGTTTCCAGGCGCTGACGCAGGAGTCGAGTGTGCTGCTGACCGGCCTCGTGCGCGAGGACGCGCGCGCGCCCGGCGGCTACGAGCTCACGGTTCGCGATCTCGTCCTCGTCGGTCGGAGCGAGGACTATCCGATCCAGCCGAAGGAGCACGGCGTCGACTTCCTGCTCGACCGCCGGCACCTGTGGCTCCGCTCGAGCCAGCAGCGTGCCGTTCTCCGGGTCCGCAACGAAGTGGAGCAGGCGATCCACGATTTCTTTTACGCGCGCGATTTCGTTCGCATCGACACGCCGATCCTCACGGGCGCGATCGGCGAGGCGGCCACGACCCTGTTCGAGGTCGACTACTTCGAGCAAAAAGCCTACCTGGCGCAGACGGGGCAGCTGTACGTGGAGGCCGCGGCGGCCGCGTTCGGCAAAGTCTACTGCTTCGGCCCCACGTTCCGCGCCGAGAAGTCCAAGACCCGCCGGCACCTGACCGAATTCTGGATGGTCGAGCCGGAAGTCGCCTGGAACGACTCCGCCGACAACATGCGGCTGCAGGAGCAGTTCGTCGCCTATATCGTAGAACGCGCGCTCGAGCGCTGCCGCAACGACCTGGCTGTTCTGGAACGCGACACGACCGCGCTCGAGCGCGTGACCCCGCCGTTTCCCCGCCTCGACTACTCGGATGCCGTGAAGATGCTCCAGGAGCGGGGCAGCGAGGTCGAGTGGGGCGAGGACCTGGGCGGAGCGGACGAGACCATGGTCTCCGAAAGCTACGACCGCCCCGTCTTCGTCTACAACTACCCCGGGGCCGCCAAGGCCTTTTACATGAAGGAGAACCCCGCGGATCCCCGCACGGTGCTCTGCGATGATCTGCTCGCGCCCGAAGGCGTGGGCGAGATCATCGGCGGCAGCCAGCGCGAGGACGACTACGACCGGCTGCTCGCCCGCATCCGCGAGGAGAAGCTGCCGGAGGAGGCCTACGGCTGGTACCTGGACCTGCGGCGCTACGGCACCTTTCCCCACGCCGGCTTCGGGCTCGGGCTGGAGCGCACCGTCGCCTGGATCTGCGGCCGGGCGCACATCCGGGAGACGATTCCGTTCCCGCGCATGCTGTACCGGTTGTATCCTTGAGTCTCAGGACAAATTCGTAACCGCAGAGGCGCATTTGCGGTTACGAATTCTCGCCGCGTTTCACCTCGTCCCACAGCCGGTCCAACTCTTCGAGCGTCGCCTGACCCAGCTCGATGCCCCGCTCGCGCGCGAGTTGCTCCAGCGCCTCGAAGCGGTGGCTGAACTTGCGGTTCGCGCGCTGGAGCGCGTGCATGGCATGAGTGCCGGCGAGCCGCGTGAGATTCACCACCGCGAAGAGCAGGTCCCCCAGCTCCGCCTCGAGCCGCTCCGACGGCTCCTGTTCCATCGCGTGCCGCACCTCCTCCAGCTCTTCGGCAACCTTCTCGAATGCCCCGCGCGCATCGGCCCAGTCGAACCCGACCGCGCTCACCCGCTCCTGGATGCGGTGCGCCTTCGAGAGCGGATCGAGGCCGCGCGCGAGGCCGGACAGGACCGGTTCGCCGGCCCGCTCCTGAGCCTTCAATGCCTCCCAATCCGGTGCGGTGGCCTCGGCGCTGGGGGCTGTGATGGGCCCGCCGCCCCCTGGCGTCGGGCCTGCGGGGTTGGACGCGCCGCCGTAGAGGTGCGGGTGCCGGCGTCGCATCTTCTCTTCCAGCTGGGAGACGACGTCGGCACCGGAGAACGCGCCGCGCTCCTCCGCCAGCACGATCTGGAACGCCACGTTGAGCAGTAAGTCGCCCAGCTCGCTGGCGAGCTCGGCGTCGCGCTCCTCGGACACCGCGTCGGCGACCTCGTGCGCTTCCTCGAGCAAATACGGCAGCAGCGAGCGCGGCGTCTGCGCCGCGTCCCAGGGACAGCCGGCGCGCAGGAAGCGCACGAGCGCGAGGGCGCGGTCCAGCTGCGCCGGGATCTGCTGCGCCGGGCTCGGGCTCGGGGTCGGGCTCGGGCTCGGAGCTGCATTCGGGACAGGCTGCATCTCGGGCCCGAACATGCTGGACGTGCTTGCATCTCCTTGCGGTGCCATCATTGTGGGCCTATGCTACACGTTCTTTGTGGCCTATGCAAACAGCGCAAACCTCGCGCGCCTGGATCGAAGTGGATGTGAGCGCGTTGCGCACCAACTTCGAGGCGGTGCGGCGGGTGGTCGGCTCCGGCCCGGCGATCATCGCGATGGTCAAGGCGGATGGGTACGGGTTGGGCGCGGAGCGGATCGCGAGGGCGCTCGAGCCGCTGGCGCCCTGGGGGTACGGCGTCGCCGCGGCGGAGGAAGGGGAGAAGCTGCGCGCCGCCGGCATCACGCGTCCGATCCTGGTCGTGAGTCCGCTCGCACGGATGGCGTTGGAGCGTGCCGCGGCCGTGCGGCTGACGCCGGCGATCTCCAGCCTGGACGCGCTCGAGCGCTGGGCCGCGGCGGCGAGCGCGGCGCCGGAGCCGCTCGACTTTCACGTCGAGGTGGATACCGGGATGGGGCGGGCGGGGTTCGACTGGCGGGAGACGGGGCAGTGGGCGGCGGCGGTGAAAGCGCGCGTCGGTCCCGCCCTGCGGTGGACCGGCATCTTCACGCATTTCCACGGCGCGGACGCTGCGGAGAAGACGCCGACCGCGACGCAGTGGGAGCGCTTTCTGGACGCGCTCGCGCAGCTTCCGGTCTCGCGCGAGGACCTGCTCGTTCACGCCGCCAACAGCGCGGCCGCGCTGCGCTGGCCGGAGTTCGCCGCGGACGCCGTGCGCCCCGGTATTTATCTGTACGGCGCGAACCCGGCGCCCGGAGTGGCAGGAGAGGCGCTGAGGCCGCGCCCGGTCGCGAGCGTGCGCGCGCGCATCGTGCTGGTGCGCGACGTGCCGCCCGGCAGCACCGTCGGCTACGGCGCGACGCACGCGGCACGCGGCTGGGAACGCTGGGGCACGCTCGCCATCGGCTACGGCGACGGCCTCCCGCGCGCGCTGGGAAACCGCGGCGCCGCGCTGGTTCGGGGACGCCGGGTGCCGATGGTCGGGCGCATCTCGATGGACATGACGGTCATCGACCTCACGAGCGTGCCCGACGCCGGAGTGGGCGATGTGGCCACACTGATCGGCGGCGACGGCGACGAGCGCATCACGGTGGAAGAAGTGGCCGCACAGGCGGACACCATCGCGTACGAGATCCTGACCGGGCTCACCGCCCGGCTGCCACGCGTGGAATGTTGACATGAAGTCCTGGAAAGAATTGCGCGCGGCCGCGCGTGCGGTGCAGCAGCGGGCCTACGCGCCCTACTCGCAGTTCCGGGTCGGGTGCGCGCTCGAGGCGGAAACGGGGGAGGTGTTCGCCGCCTGCAACGTGGAGAACGCGTCCTTCCCGGTGACGCTCTGCGCCGAGCGCGTCGCCCTCGGCATGGCGGTTGCCGCCGGGCAGCGTCGCTTCCGCCGGCTGGTGGTGGTGACGGACGCACCGAACCCGGTAGCGCCGTGCGGCGCTTGCCGGCAGGCGCTGGCGGAGTTCACGCCGGACCTCCAGCTCGAGGGGATCGGGAGCGAGGGCGGCGCCGTGCAGTGGAGTCTGGGCGAGCTGCTGCCCGAGCA
>JACQPS010000140.1 GCA_016207445.1 Gemmatimonadota bacterium
GATCGAGAACGACCAGGTCCGCGAGCTTGCCGGGCGCGAGCGAGCCCTTCGACTTCTCCTCGCCCGCGGCCCAGGCGTTGTTCACCGTGTAGGCGCGCAGCGCGGTCTCGACGTCGACGCGCTCGTCCGGGAACCACCCGCCTTCGGGTAACCCGTCGAGCGTCTGCCGCGTCACCGCGGCGTAGATACCGAGCATGGGACTCGCGGGATACCAGGACGCGTTCGTGCCGGGCCAATCGCTGCCGAAGGAGAGGCGGACGCCGGCGTCGCGCAGCGTGCGGAACGCGTAGGCCCAGCGGGCGCGCGCGCCGATGCGCTCCTCCATCCAGCGCATGTCGTCGATGGCGTGGTACGGCTGCACCTCGGCGATGACGCCGAGGCGTGCCATGCGCTCGGCGACCTCGGGCCCGCGCAGCACCTGCGCGTGGATGACGCGGAAGCGCCGCTCGCCGGAGGCGACGCCGTCGCGCCGGTTCGTGGGCAGCGGCTTCGTCCTCGGCGCCGCCAGCGCGCCATCGACCGTCAGCACGCGCTCGTAGAGATCGAGCAGCGTATCGATGGCCTCGTCGCCGATGGCGTGGACCTGCGGCCAGTGCCCGGCGGAGTCGGCGGCGAAGAGCAGCCGCTCCAGGTTGCCGGGCGGGCTCATCATGTCGCGCCAGCTGCCGCGCTCGCCGGACGTGAGGTATGGTTCGTAAAAGCGCGCGCTCGAGTTGCCCATGATGCCGTCGACGAAGCCCTTGAGGCCGCCGATACGGATCCAGTCATCGCCGAAGCCGTGGCGGATGCCGAGCGCGCCCAGCTCGTCGACCTTGTCCAGCGTGGGGCGCGCGTACACGCGCACGGTGAGCTCGCCTCGCCGGCGCAGCTCCTGGAACACCACGAGCTGCTCGGCCGGTGTGTTGTCGTGAATGGTGGTGACGCCGAGCTCTCGCAGCTGGGCGAGGGCCACGCGCGCCTCGGCCAGCCGCTGCTCGAGCGACCGGGGTGGGATGAGATCGCGGATCCGCTGGGCCGCCGCGGGGGAGAGGCGGCCGGTGGGGCGGCCATCGTCGTCGCACTCCACGCCATCCCAAGCGCAGCTCGCGCCGGCCAGCTCGAGCGCGCGCCCGTTCGCCAGGTACGCGGACCGGTCCCACTTCGACAGCAGCGCGGGCGTCCGCGGCGTGATGGAATCGATGAGGGCGCGGTGCGGCCGGAATTCCGGTCGGGCAGCACGCGCCTCCCGGCCGGTCGCGCCCATGGCCCACGCCTCGTAGGCGCCCCAGTCCCCGCCGACGATCCATGCGCCGGGCGGGAGTCGATCCCTCGCCTCGCGCACCCGGCGGATGAAGGTGGCTTCATCGGCCGCTGCCAGCAGGTTCGCGCCGAGCAACAGCGAGCCCGCGGAAGCGAAATGCGTATGGTTGTCGATGAAGCCGGGGGCGATGAAGCGCCCCGGGAGCGACAGCACGCGCGTGCGTGCCCGCTGGTGCCGGCGGATCGTGGCGGCGTCGCCCACGGCCAGAATGTGGTCGCCCTGCACGGCCACGGCCGCGGCCCAGGGGCGTGCCGGCTCGCCCGTCCACACGCGCGCGCCGGTGAGGATCAGGTCCGCCGCCTCCGGCGCCGACCCGGTCTGCTGCCCGGCCGCGGGCGCTCTGGCGGCGAGCAGGAGGAGGAACACGGAGACTGCGAGGAGTCGTCGCACGCTCGGATGGCGACTGGTCATGCCCGCCGGCGGCCGACGTGGCCGGCGCCGAGCGCCGCGGCGATGCGCCGCACGCCCTCGGCCAGCGCGTCCTCGGACGCGGCGAAGGAGAGACGAACGTAGCGGTCGTCGCCGAAGGCGGCCCCGGGTACGAGCGCGACTTCCGCCTGCTCCAGGAGGCGGGCGCAGAAGGCGACGGAGTCGGGGGCGGCGTCGTCGTAAAAGCGGTCCGTGCGGAAGAAGAGATAGAAGGCGCCCTCCGGGCGAACGTAGGACACCTGCGGCAGGTGCTCCGCGAAAAGGCTGAGCAGCAGGTCACGGCGCCGGTGGAACGTCTCCGCCATGGCGTGGACCGACTCCGCTTCCAGCGGCTCCGCGCTGTACGCGGCGACGGCCGCGTGCTGCGCCGGCGTCGCCGCGCTCGAGGTGATGTGGCTCTGCAGCGCGGCCATGAGGCCGGCCAGGTGCGCGTCCGAGTAGGAGAAGCCGATGCGCCAGCCGGTCATCGCAAACGTCTTGGACACGCCGTCGACGAGGACCGTACGCTCCAGCAACGCCACGTCCAGGTCCAGCAGCCCCGGCGCGCGCCGGCGGCCGTCGTAGCAGAGCCGGCCGTAGATCTCGTCGCTGATGATCCAGATGGCCCGCCGCGCGGCCCAGGTGGCGATCGCATGCAGCTCCTCGAGCGAATAGATGGCTCCGGTCGGGTTGCAGGGCGTGTTGAGAATGAGCCCGCGCACTCGCTCGTCGCTCTGCCGCTCCAGCTGCGCGACCGACACCTTGAAACCGTGCGTCTCATCGCCCGGCAGCGCGATGGGCTCCGCGCGCGCTAGTCGCACGATGTCCGGGTAGCTGGTCCAGTAGGGCGTGGGCAAGAGCACGCGATCGCCCGGACCGAAGAGCACGAAGCAAGCGTTGAAGATCGCCTGCTTCGCGCCGGCCGTGACCACCACGCCGGACGCGTCCACGAGCTTCCCGCTGCGCCGGGCGAGGTCGTCCGCGATTGCCTGGCGCAGCTCGACCAGGCCGGCCGCCGCCGTGTAGCGGGTGAGGCCGTCCTGGATGGCCGCGATGCCCGCTTCGCTGATGAAGTCGGGCGTGCGGAAGTCCGGCTCGCCCGCGGACAGGTCGATGATGGCACGCCCCTGTGCCCGCAGCGCGCGCGCGCGCGCGGCCACCGCCAACGTGGCGGAGGGCTCGAGGCCGCGGATGTTCTCGCTCGTGGGCACGGGCCGCTCGTTCGCTCGCTCGCTCGCCGCTCTGCCGGGAACAGGCGGCCAATATGTCCGGCGACGAGGGGCGCCACAAGCCTGCGCGGCTTGCCCGGCCACGCCCGTCGCGGCACATTCCCGCGCATGGCTCACTACGAACGGATCACCGCGGCGGGCGTGCGCGACGTGCTGCGCCTCGCCGAGGAAGTGCTGCGGGAGCGGCTGCCGCTCGAGAAGGTGAAGGGGGACCGGCACTCGGTCACGCTCAGCGGCCGCGATGGCACGGTCAGCGTGCGCGCGCACCGGCACGGCCCGGAGACGGTGGCACAGGCCGTCACGGATCAGCTGCGCACGTCCCGACTGGACCTCGAGACGCAGTACTTCCTGAACAGGCTGCCCTACCAGCCCGGGGACGTTCCCATCCGTTAGCCCCGCCGACCGGTTTGCGCCTGGAAGTAGCTCCGGGTCTCCCGTGCCACGACGCCGGACAGGAGCAGCACGCCGATCAGGTTGGGAATCGCCATCGCGCCGTTCATGACGTCACTGAACGACCAGACCAGCGTCAGCCCCTGGAGCTGCCCGAACTCGAGCACGTAGGCGCCCACGAACGCCGCCGCCACGAACACGATCCGGTAGGGCGTGATCGCGCGCACCCCCAGCAGGTACTCGATCGACCGCTCGCCGTAGTACGCCCAGCCAAGCACGGTGGAGAACGCGAAGAAGGCGAGCCCCAGGGAGACGATCGTGTGCCCCCACTCACCCGGCAGCCCGGTCTGGAACGCGCGCATGGTGAGCGGTGCGCCGGTCAGCGCCGCCCCCGTCGCCGAGTCCATCTGCATCCACGCGCCGGTCGCGATGATGGCGAACCCGGTGATCGAGCAGACGACGATCGTGTCGATGAACGTCTGCGTCATCGACACCAGCGCCTGACTGACCGGCGTGCGCGACTGCGCGGCTGCGGCCGCGATACCGCCCGTGCCGAGCCCCGACTCGTTCGAGAAAATCCCGCGCGCGAGCCCCCAGCGTACCGATTCCCGCACGCTGGCGCCCAGGAATCCGCCGATCGGCGCCGTGGGCGTGAACGCTTCCGCGAAGACGTAGCGGACGATGTCGTCCAGCCCCTGCCAGTTGATCGCCAGCACGATGAGCCCGCCGGCCATGTAGAAGAGGATCATGAACGGCACGAAGAACTCGGTCACGCGACCGATGCTCTTGATGCCACCCAGGATCACCATGGCCGAAAGCACCGCGATCACCGCGCCGGTCCAGACCGGCGGCACGCCAAACGAGCTGCGCAGCGCATCCGCCACCGAATTGGACTGCACCATGTTGCCGATGCCGAACGCGGCGATCGCGGCGAACAGGGCGAAGAAGAAGCCGAGCGTCTTGCCGAAGCCGCCGCCGAGGCCGCGCGCGAGGTAGTACATGGGCCCGCCCGCCATGTTGCCGCGCGGGTCGACCTCGCGGTAGCGGACGCCCAGGACGGCCTCGGAGTACTTCGTCGCCATGCCGAAGAGGCCGGTCACCCACATCCAGAACAGAGCCCCGGGACCGCCCGCGGCGATCGCGGTCGCCACCCCGGCGATGTTGCCGACGCCGACGGTGGCGGCGAGCGCGGTCATGAGCGCCTGGAAGTGGGAGATGTCGCCCTGCGCGCCTTCTTCCTTCCGTTTCACGAGCGCGAGCCAGAGCGAGTAGCGCAGCTCGCGGAATTGAAGCCCGCGCAGCAGCAAGGTGAGGTAGATGCCCGTGCCGAGCAGGAGCACGATGATGGGCACGCCCCAGATGATATCGCTCGCGTGCGACAGCCACTGCTGGAGAGAGCTCATGATTCGCCGATCAAAGTGAAAGCGCGCGAACGTACGCGCCTGGGCAACGAACTTGCAACCCCCTTATATTGCGAGAGGCGTTCTCGGGGGGACGATGGCGGAGACGTTCGCGGACCTGGGCCTCCGGCCCGAGCTGGTGGAGGCGACGCGCGGCGTGGGATTCGCGGCGCCGACCTCGCTGCAGCGCGCGGCGATCCCGGTGCTTCGACGCGGCGGGAACGCGGTATTGCATGCGTCCGCCGGCTCCGGCGTGGTCGCGGCCTACGGCCTCGGCATCCTGGACCGCCTGGCCGGCGCCGAAGCGGAGCCGGGCGGCGCCCGCGCGCCGGCCTCGCCTCCGCGCGCGCTCGTGCTCGCGCCAACCCCCGACGCCGCCACCCGCGTTGCGGCCGCGCTGGGCCTGCTCGCGCGCGGCACCGGATTGCGCGCGGTCGCGCTCGCCCCCGGATGGCGGTCGCCACAGGATGCCGCCATCGCCGTGGCTGCGCCGGAGATCGCGCTCACGGCCGTAGAGCGTTCCGTGCTCAAGCTCGAGGGGCTCACGTGCTTCGTGGTGGATGGGCTGGCGGCGATGCTGTCACTGGACGCCGATGCGCTCGAGACGGTGACCGCTTCGGTGCCGAGGGAGGCGCAGCGCGTGGTCGCGAGCGCGCAGCTCACGGGCGCGGCCCAGGACTACGTCGAACGGCACGTACGCCGCGCGTTCCACATCCCGCCCCGGCCCGCGGAAGCGCCCGTGCCGCCGCCCGCGCCGGTTGGCACGGTACGCTACGCGGTGGTCGGTGAGCCGGACCGGCTCGAGTTCCTGGCCCGCCTGCTCGCGTCGGAAGCCGGCGCGCGCCGTCTGTTCTGCCGCACTCAGGCGCGCGCCCGCGCTCTCGCCGATGGCCTGGAAGTGCGCGGATTCTCCGCGACCATCGGCGGGACGGCCGACGCGCCCGTCGTCACGTTGGGCGACGGCCCCGGCGCGCCCGACGCGGCCATCAGCTACGACGTTCCCTTCGACGCCGCCGCGCTGACGCAGCGGCATCGGGGCGGCGGCCTGGTGCTGGTCGACGCGGCGGAGCTGCCGCACCTGCGTCGCATCGCGAACGAGGCCAACCTCGCGCTCCAGCCAGAGACCCGTGCGATCGTGGGCGGGGACGATCTGGCCGCGTACCGCGAGCGGCTCCGCCGCGCACTCGCGGAAGAGGATATCGCCGCACAACTCCTGGTGCTCGAGCCGCTGTTCGGCGAGTCCTCCGCGGCCGAAGTGGCCGCGGCCGCCAGCGCGCTGCTCCGCCGCCGCGCGCCGGCCGAGCCCGCGGCCGCCGCGCCCACGCCGGGCGCCGCGCCGCGCGCGTGGGTGCGGCTATTCATGAGCGTGGGGCAGCGCGACGGCACGCGGCCCGGAGACGTGATGGGCGCCGTGACCGGGGAGGCGGGCGTGAAAGGCGACCAGATCGGTCGCATCGAGATCCGCGATACCTTCTCGATCGTGGAGGTGGCGGCCGAGATCGCCGAGCGGGTCATCCAGGCCATGAACGGCACTACCCTCAAGGGCCGCAGCCTGCGCGTCGACTACGATCGTCGTCCGCCTGCTTCGCCCGGGCGCGCTCGTCCTCCCCGTTGAAACAGTCGGAGAAAACACTCAGAGCCACGTCGCCGGGCGGACGTGGCTCTGTGCGTCGACCGGGCGAAGGCGCGCGCGGCGGCTCAGCGGCCTCGCTTGACCGTCTCCTTCAGCGCTTTGCCGGGCCGGAAGGACGCACTCGTGGTGGGGCCGATCCGGATCTCCTTGCCGGTCCGCGGATTCCGCCCCGTACGGGCCTTCCGCTCCCGGGTCTCGAACGTGCCGAAGCCCGTGATCTGGCACTTCTCGCCCTTCCGCAGGCACCCCGCGATCAGACCGCTGCCCGGATTGAACAGGGCATCGACCGTGCGCGCGGCCTCCGCCTTCGACATCCTCGTACGGCTGGACAGCTGATTCACCAGCTCCGACTTGTTCATGGTTCCGCTCCTCGGTGAGGGTGGACGCGGGAGACGAACCTTGCGCGGCTTCCACTCCGGAGGACAACTTCGATGCGGACGCCGCCGCGAGAGGCGCTCCGATCGGTGAATTCGATTTGTGAGAAAATGCGTGGAATAGAGTAGAGCGAGCCCCTGAAGGCGTCAAGAGAGTTGTTGTGCGACGGGGCCGAAAATCCCGGCATCACACGGCGCGACTTCCCGCCAAAAAATTTGGAATTGTGAGCGAGCAGCGCAGCGTATCTCCGGCCGCACCCTCGATCGGCTTCGGGCCGGACCCGTTGCCGGGACGGCAGTTAGAAATCGCGCGCGAGATCGGTGCTGCGCTGCGCGGCGGGACACACTTGTTGGAAGTATGTCGACTTGCGCTCGCCCGCCTCACGCCGCTCGTGCGTGCGCGCTTCAGCTCCGTTTTCCTGCGTGATCCGGAGGAACCGCAGCTGCTGCGGCTCACGTGCGCGCATCGCTGGCCGCAGTCATCGGCGAGGCACCTCGCGCGCGTCCGCGTGCGCGTGGGTCGCGGGCCCACGGGCCGAGCCGCGGCCGAGCGCGCCGTGGTCGAAGTCGAGGACGTCTTCTCGGTGAAGCAAGCGGAGTGGCACGGGCCCGCGCGCGAGCTGGGCTTCGCCTCGATGATCGCGGTGCCGCTGATGACGGGAGGAACGCGCGTCGAGGGGACGCTCAGCTTCTACTTCCGGGAGCCTCACCGCATGGCTGCGGCCGAGCGCGCGCTGCTGGTGCTGGTCGCGCGGGCGATCGCGGAAGCCGCTGCGAAGAATGGGGCTTAGAGCTCGCGGCGGTCGCGCCGGAGCTCGGGGACGGCCAGAAACGGACCGGAAACGCGGCGGCGGCGCCGCAAGCGGATGCCGCCGCCGACGCCGTTACGGCCGATCCGCCCCGAGCCGAAGCGACGCGCCCGCAGCGGCGACCCGTGTCCGTGCTGGCTGCCGTTGCCGTGGCCCACCGGGTGGGCGTGTAGCCCTGGAAGGATTCCATTCTCCTGCCCGTCGCCGTTCCGCCGGGCGTCCGTCGCGCGTGGGTCCGGCAACATGCCCGTGCCTCCGGTCAGGAAAATGAAGCCGGCCGGTCTCTGGAGACCCGGCCGGCTGAATCATGCGATAGACGAGCCGCTACGAGAAGCCGCACTCGCCGAAGTCGAAGCATCGGTCCGCGGAATAGCCGAGTCATTCGCGTCTGCGTGAGAGGTCCGGCCCGGCTGTCCGGCTGCGCCCAAGATAGTGCGGGCGGCGGCCCCTGCCAAGGCTGCGGTTGTAAGTTTCGATCCGGCAACGAATACCAGCCGCCGAACTTGGTTGCGAATCGCACTGTACAGGCCCACCGCGAAGACAGCCCACGTTGTCCGGCATCCTGCAAGCGCCAAATTGTTCGCGCAGCCGCCCTCCCCGCCGTCGGCAGTTAACCGCTCGCCCCTTCTGAAGCGCGGCAAACTCGAATTCTGGCCGTGTCTTTCCCCAGCCGAAAGGATTGGCAGCTTAAGGGGGCCTTGTGATGCAGCGATCTCCGGCCAACGCACACCATTGGTGCAAGGCCCCCGCATCTGCTCGCAATAGCGCGTCGGCAAATGGCCGTCGGCTTGACAGTCGCCACCGTCCTATTACTGTTCCTGGGGACAAACCGCCAAGGCCGCCCGAGCTTCGCCGCGCTTCTTCGGACACGAGTCAGTAGCGCCTGCATTCTTGACCGCGTCCTTTCGAAAACTATGGGGATCTCTCGTTCGCGTCTTTCCGCAGGATTCGTTGTGGCCGCGATGTTGCCCGCCACTTGCCGAAGCGATTCGATCATGTGCCCGGGCGAAAACCTGTCACCGATAATAGTCGAGGTCCGCGATGCGGCGGCGGGCACGCCTGCAGCACAAGGTGCTACAGGCACGATCCGAAGCGGGGATTTTGTTTCCCCTCTCGTCCTGCCCGCTCCCCAAGAACAGCTAAGACTCTACTCCAGCGGCGGCCCGGGCGTGTACGATGTAGTCGTTCAGAAACCCGGCTACCTTGACTGGACGCGGGAGGGAGTACGCGTGGCTGCCGGAGACTGCGGCGTTGAGAGGTCAGTCGTGCTGAGGGCCGATTTGCGTCGTGCACCGTAGCGGATCAGAACGCGAGCCCGTCCGTAGTCGGCCATGGCGTTTGGAACTGGTTCTCAACAGGTAACACGGCGCGCCCTGCGATGAGCTGAGCGTCTGATCCGAACGCGTTATCCCCTTCGAGCACGGCCTGGTCGGCGAAGCGGTTTTGGTTCGATGAAGGGCGGTGGCTGAGAGACGCATTGTGGCCGGGTTCAAAACAAGGAGGCGAGCGATAATGGAAACCGCGGCCATCGCCCTCGCGAGCCGCACACCAGTGATTGCCACTCTAGTGGTTGCAGGGGCGTTACTCGCATGTGCCGAGGAACCGACAACTCCTTTGTTGCCAAACCGCCTCGCCGCCTCGCTGCCGTTGGAGGGCGATGTACGTCCCGACACGATTCACAACCGTTACGTGGTCGTGCTTCGCAGAGATGTGCCGAGCGCGGCGGCTGCGTCGGCGGCTCTGGTTGCGCAGTTTGGGGGACTGCGGTTTTACGTCTATGAAACGGCGCTGAAGGGCTTTGCCGTAGTCAACTTGCTGGACGGCGCGGTCGAAGCTTTGCGTAGTCATCCGCTCGTCACACTCGTCGAAGAAGACAAACTGATGATGCCCGCGCAAAGCGTGCAGCATTTCTCATCGCCTCAAGACACGGGTCTGTACCTGTTGGACCGCATCGACCAGCGCGTACGGCCGCTCGACTGGCAGTACGTTTACGGCGCGACCGGCCAGGAGGTGCACCTGTACATTGTCGATTCCGGTGTTCGCGGCGGCCACCAGGAATGGACGTATAGCCGTATCGGGAACAGCGCTGCCTTTATCAAGTGGTCCTGGGATCCTAGTCCCACCATAGACCAGCTCGGCCACGGGACTGCTGTAGCAGGCGCGGCAGCCGGCTCCCGTATTGGGGTAGCCAAGGCAGCTACGATTCACTCGGTGCGAATTGACGATGGCGATCGGGGTGCTTACGAGAGTGACATCATTGCTGGTCTGGATTGGGTCGCTGCCAATTACATCCGGCCGGCCGTCACAAACCTGAGTTACGATCAGAACAGTGGCGCGATAGCCAGCGCCATCACGGGAGTAGTGAACCAGGGAATCACGTTCGTTACTGTCGCGGGCAATGGCAATGGAGCGGACGCATGCAATCCATCTACGCGGGTGGCAACCGTTATCACCGTGGGCGCAACTACGGTGAACGATTACCGAGCCAGCTACTCTAACATCGGCCCATGCGTGGATCTGTTTGCGCCCGGCGGCGGCGTTTACGGCTACCATAATGGATACGGCCTATTGGAGCTCGCGTCTAATGCGGGCAACGAGGACTATCGGTTTAGCTCGGGTACATCGTTCGCTTCGCCAGTGGCCGCTGGCGTGGCTGCTCTGATTCTGGATCAGAGGCCGAGTCTCTCACCAGTCGGCGTTGCAAACTTGATGGTCGATTCGGCAACCGAGAACGTAATTAGCGACGCAGGCACGGGTTCTCCCAATCTACTTCTGTTCTCTCGTATCGAAATTCCGCCGCCAGCTCCAGGATCATTACGGGTGACCATTGACGGTCCCGAATACGTCAGACGTGAACAAGTCTGCACGTGGGTGGCCGTCGCTGGCGGTGGGGCAGCTCCATATCGCTACACGTGGTACCGGAACCACACGACGATGGTTGGAGAGGACGTCTCTTACACCGGGAGCTTGGATCCTTGGGAGGGTTGGTTCGATCTGACGGTGCTGGTATACGATGCGAACGGGGCTTCCGAGTCGCATACTATCCGCGTTGGTGAAGATCCGGCAGCCGCTGATTGCTTGCAGTAACGCGCCAGTGAGCGGAGCGCGGAGAGCGATGGAGTGCTGGACAGGCCGCGATGAGGTGGAGAGAATGCAGTGTCCGCCCTTGCTCAGCGTGTCCGCGTGAGACCAGGACCTGCCCGGCGGATGAAGCAAGGGGCGGCAGCCGTAACCCGGCGGCCGCCCCTCGTCCTCCAGCAGCCATTGCCGCCGGCAACCAGCGTAGTTACATGACGCCCAGCTCGCTCTTCGCGCCGGTGCCTTTGCCGACGAGCTCCATGCTGGTCACGTTGACCGTGCAGACCTGCTTGCCCTCCTGTGCCTCTTGCTCTTCCTCGGCCGGCGGCTCCGTGTGCTGGAACTTGGCCTGGCCGCCGGGCACCTGCTCGGACAGCCAGTATTCGAGCGTGCCACCGTCCTGCGCGCGGAACCGGATCTGCCGCGTCGCGAAGGTGCCCGCCGGCGTCGTGAGATTGGGCGTGCCGACGGTCGCACCCTTGATGCTTTCCGCGGTCGGCTGACCGCCAAACAGCGCGCCGAGCGCGGCAAAGTTCCAGAACATGCCCCAGTAGGCGGGCACCATCAGCTCGTTCGCCTCCTTCTCGCCGGGCATGCGCCCGCGCGCGCGCACGAGGTCGGCCCACCCGCGCTGCAACCGCCGGAGCCACTCGAGCGCCTCGCGCTCCTGGCGCGTTTTGGCGGCCGCGAGCTGGGCTTCGGTTTCAGCCAGCTGCTGTCTCTGGTCTTTATCGTACTTGAAGAGCACCTCGAGCACGGTGGTGTCGGCCTGCTCCTTGCCGCTCTCATCCTTGAAGTAGTCGATCGATTTGACCCGCCACCACTGTGCGTAGTCGGACGTGTCCGGATCCAGTCCGATGAAAGCGCGCTCGGCGACGGTGCGCTCATCCGGATTGCAGGACTCCTTGACCTCCCAGCTCGTCCATTCGCCCGGCTTGTACTCCACCTCGAACATGTTCGCGCCCGAGAGGTAGAGGATCGAGAACAGATCCTGGATGTGCTCCCAGGTCAGGTCGGCCGTCCAGACGTTGGGGCGCACGCCTCCGCGCCGGCCGCGGCCCCGCCGGCCGGGGCGATCGTCATCGGCGACCGCCGGACCGTACGCCACGCGCATCCTCGACGCTTCGGCGCCCATGACGCGATTGAGATCGGCCTTCTTGCCGTTCAACGCGTCGCGCTCGGCGGCGCTGTAGGAGTAGCCGCTGCCTCCGGCCAGGAAGCCGAGTATCCGGTCCTTGACCGACAGGTACTGGCCGCCCTTGAAGCCGCCCGCGGCCAGCGCCGCGGCCTCGGGCCGCTTCTCCAGCTTCTCCTTCTCCTTCAGGAATGCTTCCTCGCTGGTCGCGCCGCATTTCGCCTTCATGGCCGCCTTGGCGCCGAGCCCGCCCAGCCGCCCGCCGACGGCGCCGCCAGCGGCCTGAAAGGTGCTCGCGCATTCGCGAAACTGCCGGAGTCTCGCCTCGACGTCCTCGCGCTCCGCCGCGACCTTCTCACGCTCGCTGTCCTCGGCGGTATACGCGCGTAGCAGCCGCTCGATCACGTCCACCGTGATCTCGATCGCATCCTTCTGGGCGTAGGCCGCCGGCGCGCCGGCCAGCGTGAGCAGCACGGCGACCGCCGCGGCGCCGCAGTGACGGACTTTCATAGAACTCCTCCGGGGGAAAACGCCGCCACTCCGAGCGAGGGGGGAAACGGTCGTTCGCAGCGGCTGCGTGGCGTGGGATCCACTGCGAGTATAGACGGGAGGGAAACACCGTGTCAAGAAGCGGCGGAACTCTCGCCGGGACTGTTTCTTGCACGTTTGCGCGGCCGCCCGCGCGCCGGAACCTCCAGATCGGAAGGTCGCATGGCCCGCTACAGCCTGGATTACGACCGCGAGTACTTGAGCGAATCTCGACCCTGGCGGCGCTGGTCCCGCCTCTATCCCCCGTTCGGCCGCGCGCCGTACGACGACGACTTCCGCACGAGTCGCCCGCCGTACGATCACGACTTCCAACGCCCCGGCGATGAGCGCGAAACCCGTAAGACGCGCTGGGACACCGACTACGGCGATCCGTTCCGGGACCGCGAACGCGGCACGCCCTTCCGCGCGTTCCGCGGCCGCTGGCGCACGCCGACGCAGCGCCGGCCAGGGTCGTAGCGACGCCGCGCGGGTCCGGGGTCCCCACGGGGCGAAACCCGTGGGGGCGGGGTCAAGCGCGCAGCGCGCGCGCCGCGCGCCGCAGGCGCCGCGAGCAGCCCAGATAGAGCAGCGCCAGCGCCGCGGGCACGATCGTGATGTCGCGAAGGATCAGGGGCACGAGCGTCTCGAACTGGAAGCGTTGCGAATCCAGCCCGAGAACGTGCACGAAGCGCTCTGCGCCGCCGACGGTCTCGGCCGCGAGCAGGACGAAGACGAGCGCGATGGCCGCCACCACACCGGGCATGCGCGTGTCGATCAGCAGCTCGGCCGCGAGCACGAGGGGAGCGAGCAGCCA
>JACQPS010000019.1 GCA_016207445.1 Gemmatimonadota bacterium
AGCACGCGCTCCTGGACGACCTGATTGTCCCGGAAGGCACCCGCCTGCCGGAGCATCTGGTCGACGAGCGTGGTCTTGCCGTGGTCGACGTGTGCGATGATGGCGATGTTGCGGAGCATGAACCTCGGTGAATCCCTTTCCAGCTTGTCCCGCTCCCGATCCCGATCCCATCCCGATCCCGAGGGCGACAACAAAAAACCGGGCCGCCGTGCGGTCCGGTCGCCAACAATTTAATCTAAGCAAGAATTGAGGAAAGCTCAAGCCCGGCTCGGGATCGGGATCGGGATCGGGATCGGGATCGGGATGGGGATCAATCCGTCCCGATCCCTATCCCGAGCACAAGCGCTAGCGCAATGCGGCTAGCGAAGCCTCCAGATCCCGGCCCGCAGCCAGGTCCGCGTACAACGCCTCCAGCGCGGACGCGCCGCCGAACAGGAAGCGGCAACGCAGGTCGCCCCGCGCGCGGCACTCCACCTCCATCACGGCGACATCCGCGCCGGCGGTGCGACCGAGCAGGTTGGCGAGGAGGCCGGTGGTGAAGAAGCAGTTCGGGCGCTGCGCGGCCTGCGCCGTTTCCGCCTCGATCCAGTCGGAGCTGTCGAGCGCGCCCACGCCGGCGTGCACCGCCTCGTGCGCGAGCCGGCCCCAGCCGCGCGCGGCGAACAGCTCCGAGAGGCGCCGCCAGAAGAGCGACTCCGCGATGTGCGCGGGCTGCGCCGCATCGCCGCCGGCCGCCCGGGCGATCAGGTCGAAAAAGGCATCGCCCGCCGCGAAGCCGGCGCGCTGCAGGGCGCGGGCGGCGCCGTCGTCGCCGACTTCTTCGAGCAGCGCCTGGCGCAGCGCGGTGAGCGAGGCCACCGGGAGCGCCAGCTCGGGGGGCGTGGGCAGCGTGGGTCGCATTTCGTCCTCTCGCGTTGATGCGGGAAACAGGTCGACGTCGGCCGCGGCCGAACGCCGCTTCACTCGTCTGCGCGGGCCAGCGCGAGCTGCCGGAGCTCGCTTTCCGACAGGATCCGGATCCCGAGCTCGCGCGCGCGCTCCAGCTTCGAGCCGGGATCCTCGCCCGCGACCAGATAGTCGGTCGCGCGCGTGACCGCGCCCGCCACACGGCCGCCGTGCCGCTCGATGAACGCTGTCGCTTCCTTTCGGCTCATGGACGGCAGCGTGCCGGTGATCACGAAGGTCAGGCCGGAAAGCGCGAGCCGTGCCGCTCGCTCCACCGGCTCCATCAGGTTCACGCCCGCCCGGGACAGCCGCTCGATCAGCTTGCGATTCGCGGCGCGGCCGAACCAGGCGGCCACCGCCTCCGCCGTCGTCTCACCGATCCCGTGCACCGCGGCCAGCTCCTGCGGCGGTGCGGCCGCGAGCGCCTCCATGGTTCCGAAGTGACGGGCCAGGAGCTGCGCGGCGTGCACGCCCACGTGCCGGATGCCCAGAGCGTACAGCACGCGCGCGAGCGGCCGCGTCTTCGACGACTCGATCGCCTCGACCAGCTTGCGCGAGGAGAGCTCGGCGAAACCCTCGAGCCGGAGCAGGTCCTCGGGCCGGATTCGGTACAGGTCGGCGAAGTGGCGCACCAGCCCCGCATCCAGCAGCTGCTGCGTCGTGCGCTCGCCCAGCCCGCGGATGTCCATCGCGTCCTGGGACGCGAAGTGGACCAGGCCCCAGAAGATGCGGGCAGGGCACGAGCCGTTCGGGCAGTAGGCCATGACCTCGTCCGTCGGCCGCTCCACGGGCGTGCCGCAGACGGGGCATTTCTCGGGCGGCGCGAACCGCCGCTCCTGTCCGGTCCGCTTCTCGGTGATCGGTGCGACGACCTGCGGGATCACTTCGCCCGCCCGCTTCACCAGCACGGTATCGCCGACCCGCAGATCCTTGCGCGCGATGTCCTCGAAGTTGTGCAGCGTAGCCAGCTTCACGGTGGCGCCCCCGATCTCGACCGGCTCCAGCACGGCGTACGGGTTCAGCGCGCCCGTGCGGCCGACGTTGATCTCGATGGCGAGCAGGCGGGTCGTGGCCAGATCCGGGGCGAATTTGTACGCCACCGACCAGCGCGGCTCGCGCTCGCCGACCACGCCCAGCTCCGGCCACAGATCGAGACGCGCCACCTTGACCACCACGCCATCGATCGCGTAGTCGAGCCGCTCCCGATCGCGCTCCACCTGGGCGGCGTAAGCGATCACCTCATCCAGCTCCCGGCACGCCCGGCGCTCCGGGTTGACCGGCACCCGCCAGCGCGTGAGGAGGTCCAGCACCTCCGCCTGTGTGCGCGCGGGCAGCCGCTCCCGCGCTTCCGGGTCCGGCTGGATCTGGTAGCCGAAGAAGCGGAGCGGGCGGTCCGCCGTGATGCGGGGGTCGAGCTGCCGCAGGCTTCCCGCGGCGGCATTACGCGGGTTCGCGAACGTGGCCTCCCCCGCGGCGGCGCGCCGCTCGTTCAGCTGGTTGAATCCCGAGATGGGCATATAGACCTCGCCGCGCACCTCCAGCCGGCGTGGCGGCGCGCCCTCCAGCCGGCGTGGCGGCGCGCCCTCCAGCCGCAGCGGGATCTCACGGATCGTGCGCAAGTTGCGCGTCACGTCTTCGCCGATCGTACCGTTGCCGCGCGTTGCGCCGCGAACCAGTACGCCGTCCTCGTACAGCAAGGCTACCGCGAGCCCGTCGATCTTCAGCTCCACCACGTAGCCGCCCTGGCGGACCTCCGGCACGATGCGCGCGTTCCGGTCCTCCCAGGCCCGCAGCTCATCCGCCTCGAAGGCGTTGTCCAGGGAGTAGAGGGGCGCGAGGTGCCGCACCTTTTCCAGCTGCGACGCCGGCTCCGCACCCACCCGCTGCGTCGGCGAGTCCGGCGTGACCAGCTCGGGGTGCGCGCCCTCGAGCGCCTTGAGCTCGCGCAGCAGCCGGTCGTAGTCGGCATCCGACAGCGTCGGCGCATCGAGGACGTAGTACTCGTAGTTCGCCTGCTCGATCCCCCTCCGCAGCTCGGCCGCGCGCCGTGCCGCGGCCGCCAGGTCGCCCGACATCAGGCGATGCGTCTCTGTTCCCGGGTCACCAGGGGCTGATCATCAGGAAGCTGCATCTCATCGAAGCGGATCACCCGGTTCCGCCCGCGCGCCTTCGCGGCGTACAGCGCCTCGTCCGCCAGATGAATCAGGGCATCGGCCGAGTGGACGCGGCTGTGCGGATAGGCGGCGATCCCAGCCGAGACCGTCATCCGGAGCGGCTCCTTGCGATCGATGTCGAAGCGGTGCCGCGACACCTGCCGCCGCACGCGCTCCACGAACACCGTCGCCTCCTCGATCTCCGTCTCCGGCAAGAGCACGATGAACTCTTCGCCGCCGTACCGGCCCAGCTTGTCGATCTCCCGCGCGGTGCGGCGCAGAATCTCCGCCATCTGCTGGAGCACCCGGTCGCCTGCTTGATGGCCGTACGTGTCGTTCACCGCCTTGAAGTGGTCCAGGTCGAGCATTGCGACCGTCACGGGCTCCGCGGTGCGCCGGGCGCGCTCGAACTCTTCCTGCACCAGGTCGTGGATGTGCCGGTAGTTGTACAAGCCGGTCAGGCCATCGCTGATGCTGAGGTGCGCCAGCTCCCGGTTCTTCTGCTCCAGCTCGTCCTGGAGCCGCTTGATGCGCAGCATCGAGCGGACGCGCGCTTCCAGCTCCGAAAACGCGATCGGCTTGGTCAGGTAGTCGTCCGCGCCGGCGTCGAGCCCCGCGACTTTGTCCTCCGTGGAATCGCGGGCGGTCACCAGGATGATCGGAATGAAGGGCAGCGACTCGTCACTTTTGATTCGTCGGGCGACTTCGTAGCCGTGGATGTCGGGAAGCACGACGTCGAGCAGGATCAGGTCGGGCGGGTCCTCGCGCACCCGCTCCAGTGCCTGCTCGCCGCGACTGGCCGCCTCCACGTGGTAGCCGCGGAAGCGGAGCTGCGCGGCGATGATCTCCACGTTGTCCTTGACGTCATCGACGACCAGTATGCGCCCGCGCGGCTCTCTCGCCTCCCTGTGCGACCCCACCATCTGCACCGATCCTGTCCTGCGCTGTCGGCCCAAGCGCCGGCGCCGAGCGACGCTGCGCGTCGCACGCGCCGGAACTCTGCGGATCGCCTCCTGCACGTGCCGGTTGCACGACAGGTGCCACGCGCAGCCGAGGACGGCACAGTGGAGGCGCGCCGATGCGAGGCGGGTTCGGTTGACGCAACCGGTTGCAGGAAGGTATGCTTAGGCGCATCCCGGCCGCAAGCCATGGGACGCCGAACCCGACTCGGCGCGGCCGCGGCACGCGTGTTGATGACAACTTTCGGGATGGGGACGGGGATGGGGATCGGGCGGTCCGATCCCCACCCGATCCCGATCCCGATCCCTGAACCGAGGCTGGAAGACCCATGCGATACGACGAGAGCCGAACCTTCAACTTCGTGGCGGGCGTGCTGGTGGGCGCCGCGCTGGGTGCGGGCATCGCGTTGCTGCTCGCGCCGCAGAGCGGCCGGCGCACGCGTCGCCAGTTGCTGCGCGCGGTCGCGGGAGCACGCGAGGGCGCGGGCGAGCGCTGGGACGAGCTGACCGGTGATGTGCGCTCGCTGGTCCGCTCGGGTCGGCGGCGCGTGAAGTCGTAGGGGCGGGAGGAGCCGCCGTGGCAGCGCGTCCCCGGCGGAGCCCTCATGAGCTGGGGGCGCTCTTCCGCGAGCTGTTTCCGGCCGAGCGCCTCATCGTGGTGAGCAATCGCGAGCCGTACGAACATGTCTGGGAGGAAGACGGCGCCGGCATCGAGGTGCGGCGCCCGGCCGGCGGGCTCACTTCGGCGCTGGACCCGCTCATGCAGGCGGTGGGCGGGACCTGGATCGCGTGGGGCAGCGGCGACGCGGACAGCGCCGTGGTGGACAGAAACAATCGCCTGGGCGTCCCGCCCGAGGAGCCCCGCTATACGCTGCGCCGGCTCTGGCTCGATCAGCGCGACGTCAACGGCTACTATCTCGGTTACGCGAACCAGTTCCTCTGGCCGCTCTGCCACCTCCGTCCGGCGCTCACCCGGGTGCGCGCGCGCTACTGGGAGCGCTACTGCGCGGTCAACCGGCGCTTCGCGCAGGCCGTGCTGGAGGAGGCCGGCC
>JACQPS010000157.1 GCA_016207445.1 Gemmatimonadota bacterium
AGCGCGAGGCGCGGCTTCAGGCCCGTACGCGCGACCAGCACGACCAGCGGCGCCAGAGCCGGACGAACCGTGACCGTCCGCGCCTCGCGACCTCCGAGACCGACCGACTCCAGCAGCAGCGGCGATGCGATCTCGTCTTCCGATAGGGGACTCGAGGCTACCATCCCGCCGCGGACCTCGACCACCAGACCCTGCGCCGCGGCCGGACCTGTGGAAACGAGCGCAGCCATGACTATGCCGGCAGCGGCGAGCTTCAGCGGAGGGCCGGCCATGCCAGGCGCGCGAGCCACGCGAGCAGAGCGAGGATGCCGGACACGGCCACGATCGCGGGACCCGTGGGCAAGTCCAGTGGGATCGACAGGGCGAAACCCGCCGCGGCGGCCAGCAGTCCGCTCGCGATCGCCCAGCCGAAGACGCCGGCCATGCCGCGCCCGAGCAGCAGCCCCGTCACCGCGGGCAGCACGAGGAAGTTGAAGACGAGCAGCACACCGGCCGACTGCATGGCGACGGCGATGACGATGGCGAGCGTGAGATAGAGGAGCAGGTTCCAGCCGGTGACCCGATACCCGAGCGTGCGCGCCATGTCCGGATCGAAGGAGACGAAGAGGAACTCCTTGTACAGCAGCGCGTGCACCGCGAGCACGGTGCCCACGACCATGAGCAGCAGCAGCGCGTCCGCGCGAGTGATGCCGAGGATATTGCCTTGCAGGAAGAGGTCGTGAACGTCCGCGCCCGCCGCCTGCGCGATCAACAATACGCCGGCCGCGCCCGCCACCACGTACGCCATGCCGAGCCCCGCGTCCGGCGGCACCCGGTAGCGCGCGCCGTGCAGCGCGAAGAACACCACGCCCGCGAGCGTGACCAGGAACGCGAGCACGACGTGCCCAGTCACCCAACCCCAGCCTACTCCCAGCGCTTCCAGGAAGATCGCCAGCGCGATGCCGGCCGACGAGAGCTGGGCCAGCGCGGCGCCCACGAATACGATCCGGCGCAGCACAACATAGACGCCGAGCACCGAGCAGCCAAGGGCGATCACCAGCGCACCCAGCAGCGCTTCGCGAAAGAGCAGAATAACGTCAAGCACGGTCGCCCTCTCCCCTGGCCGTGCCCGGACCCGGGCCCGTGCCCGAGCTCCGCGCCGGCGCGTCCTTCGATGCAGGCCCGACGCCAGGAGGCGGCGGGCCCATCCCCGCCGACAGCGCCTCCGCGTCTCCGCGTGACCGTGTCGCCGCGTCCGGTCTGCCCGCCGACCCCACCGCCGCGATGGCCTTGTCCGCCGGCCCGCCCAGCTCCGGGACCTCCCGCGGCAGGACCATGCGCTGGCCATTCACCTGGTCCACCTGCACCGGGATGCCGTACAGCGCGGACAGGTTCTCGCTGGTGAGGATCTCCTCGGTCTCGCCGATCTGGAACGCGCCCTCCAGCACGAGCGCGAGCTGGCGCACGTAGTTCGCGACCTCGTTCAGCTGGTGGCTCACCATCAAAACTGTGAGCCGGTCGCGGTCGTGCAGCTCGCGCACGAGCTCCAGGATCGAGGTCGAGCTGACCAGGTCCATGCCGTCGGTCGGCTCGTCCAGCACCAGCATCGTGGGCCGTCCGACCAGAGCGCGCGCGATGAGCGCGCGCTGCTTCTGCCCGCCGGAAAGCGAGCCGAACGGCTGGTCCGCCAGCTCGCGGATGCCCACGTGGTCCAGCGCCTGAAGCGCAGCCTCCCGCACGGGCGCGCCCGGCCGGCGGAACACGCCCACCCGGTCATACGCACCCATGCCCACCACATCCAGGGTCTTGAGCGGCCACCCCGCGTCGAGCGACTGCCGCTGCGGCACGTAGCCGAATCGCACCCACTCGTCGTGCACCGTCACGCGGCCCGCGAGCGGACGGAGCGCGCCCAGGACCGCGCGCAGGATCGTGGTCTTGCCGGCGCCGTTCGGGCCGACCATGCCGAGGAAGTCGCCTTCGCGGATGGAGAACGACAGCCCCGACAGGACCGCGACGCCGTAGTATCCCAGCGTCACGTCCTCGAAGGCGATGAGCGGACGGCCCCCCTCAGCGCCGGATCGCATCGCTCAGCTTTGTCACGTCGTACTCGAGCAGCGAGATGTAGTCGTCGGCTTCGGCCGCGCCGCCCACCGAGGACGGCAGGATCAGCAGCGTCGCACCCGCACGCTCCGCGACCAGGCGCGGGACCTTCGCATCGTAGAACGGGTCCACGATCACGGCCTTCGCACCCGCCCGCCGCATCCGCTCGATCAGCTCCGCCAGATAGCTGGGACTCGGCGGGATGCCCGGCTTCGGCTCGATGTACCCCACGATCTCCATGCCGGCGAACAGCAGGAAGTACTTCCACGAGGTGTGGTAGGCGACGACGGGCGTCCCACGGTACGGTTCCAGCTGCTCGCGCCAGCGTGCCGCGGCCGCATCGAGCCGCCGCACGAATTCCATCAGGTGGTTCGTGTACTCCCGCGTGCCGTCCGGGTCCAGCTCGGCGAACTTTTGCGCGAACAGCGCCGCGATGCGCTTGCCGTTCTCGGGACCCAGCCAGTAGTGCGGATTCCCCAGCGGGTGGATGTCGCCTTCCGCGCGCGTGACGCGGCGCATCGGAATGTCCAGCACCGTGGCCACCTCGGAAAAGTCCAGGTAGCCGCGGCCGCCTCGCGAGATGCGCGGGTTCCTCGCCTGATCCAGCAGCAGCGGCGCCCAGCCGATCTCCAGCTGCAGCCCGATTTCCGCGAACACGTCCGCATCGCGCAGGTCCAGGATGAGGCTGGGCTTCGGCTCCACGAAGTGCGGGTCCTGCGTGCCCAGCGCGATCGACTTCACACGCACGCGGCTCCCGCCGATCTCCCGCGCGATCGCCGCCAGGTCGGTCGTGGTGGTCACGACCTTGAGCGGATCGGCGGCGAGCGGCGTGGCCGCGGCGGTCAGCAGCGCGATCGCCACGGTCAGCGTCTTGATCTTCGATGGCTTGGTAGTCATGTCAGCAAAGCCTCACGCGGAGACGCAGAGGAGACCAGAGAACACAATTTGTACTTGTATATTCCGTTCTCCGCGGCTCTCCATGCGTTCTCCGCGACTCTGCGTGAAATTCATAAGTAGCCAGCTGCGCGCTATTCGTCAGAACGCATGCGGCCGGTGCGGTCCGATCGCGAACGTCGTCTGGAGAATCACCCGCCAGGGGTCGTCGCTCGCCAGCGCGCCCAGCTCCCGCTCCACCCCCAGCTTGAACCGGCTGAACTCGCTCGGGAAGAACGTGAGGTACCCCGAGGCGGCCCGGCGCCACTCCGGCTCGGCCGGCTCTGCGCCCTCGGTCTCCTCGTGCTCCTCCAGCGTTTGAACCGCGTCGAAGCGGGCGCCCAGGTACCAGCGGCGTGAGAGTTGCCACTGCGCCTGCGTGAATCCGCCCCACCAGAGCTGCTCCGGCGTATCGTTCGCCACGACCTCGGTGTTCCACGCGAACGAGCGATAGATCGACCGCTGCGGCGGGCGCCAGCGCATGGTGAAGTCGGCGCCGTAGAAGGCCTGCGTCTCGAACGTCTGCTGCACCGGCGGCGGCTGGTCGAGCGGACAGTTCTCGCTGGGATCACAGGGGAGCGGCACCAGCCGCTCGACCGATCCGACCGCCGCCGAGAAGCCGAGCTCCACGTTGGCTGCACTCGAGAGGTCCCAGTAGTTCCGCAGGTGCCCGAGGAACGCGAGCTGCTCGAAGACGTCGCGCTGCCTCTCGATCACTTCCGCCTCCTCCGCCTCCCCTTCCTCTTCCCCGTGTTCCTCCTCCCGCTCGATGCCCGAGAGCGCATACACCTGCACTTCCTGGAAGAAACCCAGCGGAGTGAAGATCCTGGACAGGCCCAGCCCGCTCGAGGCGAATCCCTCTTCGCCGAAATACTCCCGCAGCACCAGCGGGTAGTCGACCGTCAGGATCTCCGGACGGTGCGTCAGATTGATCTTGCCCAACGGCAGGTGGAAGCGCCCAACGCGCGCCTGCAGCCCGCCGGGCAGCGCCAGCGCCGTCACGTACGCCTCCTCCACCTCCACTTCTTCCGGGTGGACGCCGATGAAGAAGTCGGCCCGGAAGAACGGGTCCACGATCGCCTGAATTCCCAGCTCCGTCTCGCGCATCAGAAAGCGCGAGCCGTCTTCCAGCGTCGCCGCGCGCTGCGGCGACAGATCCGCCAGCAGCTCGCCGATCGCGCTGATGTCGGGGTTGAGGCTCTGGAACGTCCGCGGCTGCTGCGCCGGCGCCGCGCGCGGGTAGTCCGGGAGCGGCACCCCCGCCGTGTCCCGCAGCAGCCGGTCGATTTCGCGCGCCAGCGCGTCCTTCGTCGTGTCCGCCGCGGCGGTGTCGGCCGGCGGCTTCGGGTCCTGGGCGTGCGCCGGCCGCACCGGCCAGGCGCCGGCGAACGCGAGCGCCACGAGCGCGCCGATGCGACGGACAGCAGTTCCGGGGATGTGAGACAAGTTGCGCCCTCCTCTGAGCGTGCACGGCATCGGCCCAGTCGGGCCGACGGAAACCACGGCTCAGCTCAGTGGAGGCGCGCGCGGAAGCGAGGGGGTGCGGGAGGGCGATGCCCGCAGCGGGGTTTCACCCGAGGCCGACCACGTCCAGCGCAGCCACGGCGTCGCCGGCAGCGCCGCCGGCGAGCCCGCCGGCAGCCGACCGTGCTGGTACTGCGCACACAGTCCGTGATCGTGGAACGGCAGGCACAGCGAAGGATCGTGCCCGGTGTCCAGCGCCACACGCGCACGCCCGTCTTCCACCGCCTCCACCAGGGGCAACGCCACACCGCCCCCGGCCAGGAGGGCCAGAAGCACGAGCGTCACTAGGCGGCCAGCAAACAGGCGCACGTGAGGCATTGGCATGCGTGACCATATAAAAGACGGAGCGGCCGTCAACTGCGACGGCCGCCCGCCTATACCGCGGCGCTCTCCCCGGAGTTCCCGCTCGCCGCGGTTTCCCGTGTTGTCGTCCGCACTGAGCAGCAACTCCGGATCCAGCCCGGTCCCAATGCGCTAAGCGGTCCTCTCGCAATCACTTCATTTGTTCCCTCGCCCCGCCTCCGTCCACAAACCGGGAAAAAAATGCGTCCTTTTGCTACGGTTTGCCGAGGCCAGGGATCTCACGCGGAGCCGGTTCTCCGCGTATCGCCGCGTCTCCGCGCCTCTGCGTGAGATGAATTAGCCCTGTCCTGTCCTGTATTGGCGCAGCCGCGCCAGGTTGCGCAGATCGTGGGCGCGCTCGTCCTCACCCTTGGGCGTCTCGATGATTTTGGGAATGGGCCGCAGTCGCTCGTCCTGCATGAGGCGCCGGAAGGGCTCGGGGCCGAGCGCGCCCTCGCCGATGTGTGCGTGGCGGTCACGGCGGCTGCCGCAGGGCGCGGCGGAGTCGTTGAGGTGCAGGAGCCGCAGGCGGTCGGGCCCGACGACGTCGCCGAACTCCTGAACCACGCCGTCGTAGTCCCGGCACAGGTCGTAGCCGACGGCGCAGAGGTGGCAGGTATCGAGACACACGCCCACTCGCGCGCGCAGCGGCGGGCGGACGCGCTCGATGAGCGCCGCGAGCTGCTCGAAGCGCGCGCCCAGCGCGCGGCCGCCGCCGGCCGTTCCCTCGAACAGCACGATGGTTGGCGCCGGGACCTCCTCGAGCGCGCGCTCGACCGCCTCGGCGTTGCGCGCGATTCCGCTCTCGAGATCGCCATCGGTTGCGTGGCCGGGATGCGTCACGACGAATTCAAGGCCGAGCGCACGACAGCGCTCGAGCTCGCGGCGGAAGGCATGATAGGAGCGCTCGCGCAGCTCGGGGTCCGGCGTCGCCAGGTTGATCAGATACGAATCATGCGACGCCGCGAGGCGGATCCCGTGGGCGATGCGGGCCGCGCAGAAGGCCGCGACGCGCTCGGCTTCGAGCTCGCGTTCCGCCCAGCGGCTCGGCTGCTTCGTGAACAGCTGGAGCACGACCGAGCCGAGCGCGGCCGCCCGTGCCGGCGCGCGCGCGACCCCGCCGGCGCTGGAGACGTGTGCGCCGACCTCGTCGAACGGCTCCATGAGCCCCCTTGCCGGGTGCGGCTGCGACCGGCACGATTCTTACACCCGGCACCTGCGCCGTCGGCCGGTCCGATCTCCGGAGCCCAGCATGGTACGCCACCCCTGGCACGACCTGTCCGCGGGGCCCAACCCGCCGGACGAGCTCTACGCGGTCATCGAGATTCCGCGCGGCAGCCGCAACAAGTACGAGCTGGACAAGGAGACCGGTCTGTTCCGGCTCGACCGGCTTCTCTACAGTGCCGTGCACTACCCCGGCGACTACGGTTTCATCCCGCGCACCCTCGCGGATGATGACGACCCGCTCGACGTCCTGGTCATGATCACCGAGCCGACCTTCCCCGGCTGCCTGATCGCCGTGCGCCCGCTCGGCGCCTTCGAGATGCACGACGAAAAGGGGCTCGACGAGAAGATCCTCGCCGTGCCCCTGCGCGATCCGCTCTACGCCGAGTACGAGGAGCTGGACGACGTCGCCCCCCACTACCTGCGCGAGGTCGAACACTTCTTCCGAATCTACAAGGAGCTCGAGGGCGTTCGCACCACCACCCTCGGCTGGCAGGGCCGCGCCGCCGCCCAGCAGGCCATCGCCGACTGCTGCCGCCGCTACCAGGACCAGGCCCACCGCCCGGCCGCGGACTGAAAAAGCAAGACGCGGCGCAAACCGACGCCGCGTCTGCTCATCTCGGCCCTGTGTCGTGGAACGTTACGGTGTGGTGTCCTTCATCATCGTGTCCATCGGCATCGTATCCATGGGGGCCGGGGCCGGGGCCGGGGC
>JACQPS010000142.1 GCA_016207445.1 Gemmatimonadota bacterium
AGGACGCGCACCGCGGCCTCCGCCCAGCGGCCGTGCGGGAGGTCAGCGGGACGCGATGGGATCGGGTTGTCCATGCGGTCTTCCTGGGGGCTAACGTGCCTGGGCCCTCACGAGGTCGGCGAGGGCGCAATCGGTTCAGAGCTCCGTCCTGACTGAGCCGCCGTCGCGCCGCTCCTCAGTGCCGGCGCTGGACTCCGAGGGCGGAATGGCGGCGAGGCCGCGGCTCGACGAGCGTGAAGGGTGTGAGGGGCGGAACTGTCGGGTGCTGGGCGTCGAGCCAGACGCGCACGGCCTTGGGGCCCTTGGCGAGGCGGGCGCGGACCTCGCTGACGCGAACGAGCGGCTCGTCGCGGCCCGGCGAGGAGACCGGGGCGCCGTCCGGATCCGGAATCAGGCCCGGGGCCTGCGTTGTCCTACGACGTCCAGGTAGTAGCGGAAGAAGCCCGGGCTGAGCTGCTGGAGCGCGCGGCGCTCGCGGACGAGGGCGTCGCTGAGCCCCTGGGATTCGAGGGGCACGAGCGAGAGCAGATGGCGGAACGCTCCGGCGGCGGCGCCCGCATCCGGGACCTCGTCGGCCCGGAACAGGTGGACCAGGCCCCGGTGACGCAGGAGCAGCCAGGCGGGGAACCACACGGTCGCGTCCGTCGTGTCGGCGAGCCACTCGTCGAAGGAGACCGCGCGCTCGAACGCCTCCCACCCCTCGCGCAGGATCGCGCTCGGGAGGGTCGGCGCGCGCCGGGCGAAGAGCGCGGGATCCATCCAGCAGAGCGGGAGCCAGAGCCGAATCGCGGCCTCGGGCTCTCCGAGATGGTGCCGCGCCAAGCCCAGCCGGTAACGCAAGCGGGGCCTCGTCGCCCAGTCGGGCTCGGCTTCGACCGCTGCACGCACGGCAGGCCAGTCACCGTGTTGCTGGCAAAGCCAGCTGCGGTGGGCGTACGGATGGGCCTCGTCGAACGGCAGGCTCGCGGCCGTCGCTGCCAGTGCCTGCCAGAAGGGCTGGAGAAAGGTCGCGGCGTCCTCCCCGAGCAGGCGCCGCGCCGCCGGAGCGAGGCCTTGCTGCACGGCTTCGATGCCCGCCGTCACGGTCACGTGGGTGGCCGGTGACGGGGGCCGCGAGTTCATGGCGGCGACCAGCAGGGCGAGCGCCGGCAGATCGGGGTGGACCGGGTGCTCGTCCCGGAGGCGCTCGAGGCCGGTCTCGGCGCCAACGCGGTCCCGCACAACGAGGCTCGTGACGACCTCGTGGACCAGGAACGCGTCCCGGCCATCGAGGAAGAGATCGAGCTGTCGCGGCTCGGTGGATCGCTCCGCGGCGGCCCTCATGCGAGCCCCAGGCGCGGCCGCAGGACCTGGGCCACGAAGGCGCCCGGCGATCGGTCGCCCTCGACGAGCGCCAGGATGCGCGCTCGCGTCGCGTCCTCACACCCGATCGCCCGGGCTGCCCTCGTTGCCGCCTCGTAGGCGGTCAGGACGTCGAGGCCCGTGATCTCGTACCCCCACCCCTCGGACAGCCAGCGGAGCGAGGCCAGCGCCACCTCGTGCGCAAACGCCGGATCGGTCGTCGCGCGATCCCGCGCGGCGCGATTGAGGGTCTTCGGATCGCAGGGCGAGCGATGCGCGAGCTGGACGGCGAGGTCGAGGAGCCCGAGATCCTTTGCCGTGGCGAACCACTTGCCCTCGTCGCCGGGTGTGGACTCGATAAGGTCCCGCAGGATCGCAGCGTTGTCCTTGTGTGGGTACTTCCTCGCGATGACGCGGAACGTGGCCAGGCGGCTCATGCCCCAGTTGGCCTCGATCGCATAGTCGCGATACGCCTCGTTGGCGCGCCCCGCGGCCAGGAGGATCTCCTCGCACAGCCGCGCCATCCGCCCAGGACCGTCGTTCGGGCCGAGCGATGCCCGTGCGTACGCGATGGCCTCGTCGATGCGTCCGAGCGCGGCGAGCGCACGCACACCCCATTGCCGATCGCCCCACCAGACGAAGGGCGCCGTCTGGAGGATGTCGAGCAGCTCCTGGCATCGGCCCGCGGCCAGCAGCGATGACAGGCACAGCGGTGTCCCCGGGAAGTACCCGCCCGGTCGCCGGTCCGCCCACGCGGTCCTGAGCGTCGGCAGGAGGCGGTTCGCCCACCCGGAGGCGCGCGCCCGCGTCGCACACAGCGCGCCCCAGTGATCGCCGAGCCGCTCGATGTACGGGATCGTTTCGCCGAGGTAGGCATCCCACAGGCGCTCGAGCCACCGGTCGCGCGTGGCGTCGTCCGCGGGCGCCCGGGCGATGAGCGCCGCGAGGACGTCGACCGCGTGGTTCACGGCTGTGCCGATCGCGCCCGATGAGCCGTCCACGTGCTGGAGGGCAGGCGAGACCTTCTCGAGGAACAGCACGGCGCCCTCCGCAGCGAGCACGGGATCCCTGCGGGCAACCCGCGTGATCTCGGCCACGGCTTCCTTGACGCGCGTGATGGCCGGCTGGGACTTCCATCCGAACGCGCCAGCGCGGAACCGCCGTGCGAACGCCCAGGAGTGCGTACGAGGCCCCGACATCTTCTATGCGCTGCGCTGGCAGCCGGCCGCCATTCGACCGCCGGGGTCGACGGGGACCGCACCGGGTGGAAGGTCGGCGACCAGATTCTCCATCGGGAGAAGTCCACCCGAACCTCGCGGCGCCGTCAAGCCTCCGCGGAGCGGGTCGCCCCTCCCTTGAGCGAGACGAGCGAGTGGTCCTTCCAGGGGATGGGCGTCTCGTACCGGCGTGGGTCGCCTGGCTGCGGAGAGAACTCGCCCTGTCGAAGTGGCGTCGTCCTCGCCTGCTCTCTCATGGCGCGAAAGTCAGGCGACGACCTCATGAGGCCTTTCCCCGCTCTCGCGCCTCGGCCTTGGCCACGAGCGCGGGCAGGAGCTCGGCGATGATCTCGCAGATGGCGGTCCAGTCCGCGTCGCCCTCGACACGGTAGAGCGAGACGAGGTCACGCGCGGCAAGCAGGAGCCCGTGGCTCGGGCAGTACCACTCACCGGCTGGGAACTGCACCATCTCGTCCATCAGCGCCTTGACCTGGCAGCCCTCGTACTCGCACGCCCGCGCGC